>NZ_JASERH010000085.1:0-34777 GCF_030766975.1 Streptomyces sp. KL116D
GTATTGCTTCGTTCCGGTATGGGTTGGTGTTTAACCGTTTCGCATTTATCGTGAAACGGCACAAGATTTTCGTGCGCCGCTTCAGGGAGCCCCGTCGCTCCCCTGCACGGCGAGCCGGATCTCTCGTGGAGGCGGGCGGCGAGGAATCGGTCCGCCTCAGGTCCGCCGGGTCCTCGTAGCCGGTGAGCGAGGGTTCGGCGGGGATCAGCACGGTCGGCATCCGTTGTCGTACCAGGTGCACCTCGGTGCCCGCGACGGTGTCTGAAGGCGCGTCCGGTGGGCAGCAACCGGGCCCGCCCCGGCGGGAATTCGATCACGACCGCGGCCGCGCGCCCGTTGCGCCGGAAGATCTCCGCGTCATACGGTAGGGTCGACGCGGCCGCCCGGCGTAGAACGTCGCCCTCGCGAGTCTCCCGTGTTGACCATGCGGATCCGGACGGAGGTGTCGGTCGCCCGGCTCGACCAGCCGCGCTCGACCGCGAGGGTCCGACCGGCGAGCAGGTTGCCGCAGTTCTGACGGTCCGACACCTCCGGCGTGTCGACGCCCACTTGGAGGAAGAGGTAGTCGACGTCGGCCTCGGGGTCGGCCGACAGCGACCACGGCGACCTTGCTCGTCAGGGGTGGCCGCCGCCGGGCTGATCGATCTGCGGCGCGGGTCGGGAGCTGCCATGATGCAACAGCAGACGTCTGGACGGCCCGGTTCGGCAGGGGGTCGTCGGCCGGAGTAGGCGCCCTTGGAGGTGCCGCCGCGCATCGGCATGCGGCGCCTCTTGATGTCTGATCCTCGTGTTATGCTCAATCATCAAGTAGCCTTCAGACATGTCAACACCTATCCATCGCAAGGTCTATGACCAGTTGAACTTCATACCGAATACACGTGACTCTTGTCACACAAGATATAAGAGGTATTCTACTCATACAAATCTCTGCCACATTCTGAGTATTGTTCTCGTCGATAGATTAAACTGTTTGTTTCGTCTCAGACCGGATCACCTGTTGCCGATGACGACAACGGGGACGTTGACGCTGCGCCAGTCGCCGCTTCACGGGCCCCTGCGCGGACACGGCGGCGGACCAGGCGGAAAGCCCATCGCCCGCAGTTCGGCGGTGTCGCGGATGCCCGCGTTCGTGACGACGCCGCGTACGCCCGCACCGCTGCAGCGCCGTGGCGAAGAGCTCGCCGAACATGCCGTCCGTCGACGGCGACGTGGTGGTCGACCAGGACGTCGCCCGGGCCGCACTGCTCGACCGCCCGCGTGGATCATGAGGTTGTCGCCAGGCTGGACAGGACGACGGCGGTGCCCGCGACCCGGCAGTCCTGCTGTGGTTGGGCCGCAGGTGGTGGCCGGTAGGCCGGTGCGGCCCATCGCCTCGTGGACGGTGGCGACGCCGAATCCAGCGGTCTCGGCGTCATGGCGTCCCCGCGGGGCGGAGGTCGGTGACGGTCACTCCGGGCATCCAGGCGGGCTCCTTCGCGTCTGCGGGTACAGGCGCATGTACGCCTCGGCCATGGTCGTGTGGGCGGAAGCCCCAGGTTCGGTCCCGGCGTTCCTTGAGCTGGACGCGCGGCGGACTGGCAGGTCGGTGTGGTCCACAGGGCGCGCCACGCCTCGAGCCGCTCCATCGCCGCTCGCGCTTGGTGTCCCAGACCTCGGTGATGTCGAGCAGCGCTCATCGGGCAAAGCCGCTCATCTCTCCGGGCTGAGGTGGGGGCTCGAAGTAGAAGAAGACGGGCGGGGCGCCGATGATCTCGCCGTCGCCGGGAGGTAGCCGATGGCCCTGCGCGGGGACGCGGGCCTCCAGCGCACCATGCCGTTCAGCGCGGCCGGGTGAGGTGCGCCGTTGTACGCGTCACGACGTGGGTGCAGCGACGACGTCGGGCTGCGAATGCTGCCCGGTACACGGTGACGAGCCGGTCGGTCCAGCTCCGCTCGTGGCGCCAGCGGGTAGTCACCGGCGTCGAAGAAGCGGACCCCGGCGCCGAGGGCAGCGGCGGCGCTCGCTCCCGCCTCGTCGCGGCGCAGCGCCTTGATCTCGTCGAGCTTCTTCCCCTCGCGCCAGGCCTTCGCGGACTCGCCGCGCTCGCCGAAGGTCAGGCGCGCTGACGGTGACCTTCTCGCCGCGCGCGGCAGCCAGGGCGATGGCGCCGCCCGCCCGCCACACGAAGTCCCCCGCGTGCGCGGTGACGACGAGGGTGGATCGTGGCGAGGCGGCGGGCGCGTTGCCGTGGGTCATGCTGCATCTCCCTTGCCGACAGGGGTGCGCCCGCCCGGGCCGCGTCAGCCGGCGCGCAAGGCGTCGATCGCGCTGCTGAGGTGGGCGCGGGCGGCCGTCTCGACGCCTGCGGGTCCCTGGCGCGGATCGCCTCGATCACCGCCAGGTGCTCACCCAGAGGACTGCTGCGGCCGGCCCGGGCGCAGCGCCAACTGGAAGCGATGGCGCGCAGTTGGGCGTTGAGCCGCTCCAGGAGACCGACGGCCGTGCTGCTGGCCGGAGACGTCCCGGATCCGGGCGTGCAGATCGTGGTTGAGCTCGGGTAGGTGATCGGATCGCCGTCCGCGACCGCCTTGGACATGGCTCTGCCCAGCTCGGTCAGCTCGTCGAGCTGTGCGTCGGTGGCGTCCACCGCGGCCTTGGCCGCGCACAGCCCTCGAGCACCATCCGGCACTCCGTGATCTCCACGGCCTCCTCGACCGTGACCACCGCGCACTCGCGATCCCGCGGATTGCGGATCCGCTCGACCAGTCCCTCGGCGGCGAGGTCGAGCAGTGCCGCCCTGATGACTGGCGCGGGTGACGTCGTACTGCTCGGCCGAGGTTCGTTGCTCCACCAGCCGCTGGGCCGGTGCCTATCTCTCGCCGCGCAGGATACGCCGTCGCAACTGCTCCAGCGCGTACTGCTTCGGCCTGCTCTCAGAGCCTGGACGGGCTTCCTGGCATCTGCCCTCCCTGAGTGAGTGCCTGTCGACGCTTAAATCTAGGCCGAACAAATTGTCAGCGATTTTGTTTGCAGATGCAGAGTCCCGATCCGGTCGCCACGGAACGCCTCGCACGTCGGCGTCCGTGCGCGGGCGGACCGGAAGGCGCCGCTTCCGTCGCCCGACGGCCGTCCGCGGCGGGGCGTCAGCCGGCGGGCCGCCCGAGTCCGGCGCTGAGTCGCCAGGGCGCAGTGCGTCAACAGCCGTCCAGGAACCGCGAGTTCACTCCCGTACGCCCCGCGCCACGCACCGCCCCCCTCCCTCCTCACGCCAAGATCACAGGATGCTGACGCCGTGCCCCCGACATGAAGGAGCCCTCACGTGGCCACCCTCCGGACCTCCCGGACGCCCCCTGCTGGTCCTCGCCACGGCCGTCGCCGCGCTCGCCGCCTCGGCGACCGGGCCGGTGCAGAGCCGCCGCGCCGCTGCCCGTCGTGACGCCGCGCGCCGAGACCACGGCCCTGCACGACGACGCTGCGGGCGGCGACGCGGAGCGCCGACGACCCGGCGATCTGGCGCAGCGGCCGACCCGGACCGCAGCCTCGTCGTCGCCACCGCCAAGCAGGGCGGGCTCCCGCGTGTACGACCTGGACGCCCGCGAGGTGCAGTCCGTCCCGGCGCCCGCGGGGCCGGCGCGGACGGCGCCCGGCCGGTTCAACAACGTGGACCTCGTGCACAGCGCCCGTCTCGGCGACCTGGCCGTCACCACGGACCGCGGCAGCGACCGGCTGCGCGTCTACCGCATCGACCGCGACCACCCCGGCGGCCCGCTCACCGACGCGACCGACCCGAAGGCGGCGCCGGTCTTCTCCGCCTCCCAGGACGAGATCAACGAGCAGCGCACCGCGTACGGCCTCGCCACCTGGACCGACCCGGCGACCGGCCGTTCGTACGCGCTCGTCAGTCAGCGGGGCGCACCCGCCTCGCCCTGCTGGGCGCTGACGGCCCCGCGCGGGCGGCACCATCGGCTACACGAAGGTCCGCACCCTCGCCCTGCCCGCGAACTTCCGTCTCCCGAACGGCACTTCATGGTCGCCGTGCGGGAGCCCGCGCGAACTCCCGCAGGTCGAGGGCATGGTGGTGGACCCGGCGAACGGCACGCTGTACGCGGGCCAGGAGGACATCGGCATCTGGCGGCTGCGGGCCGACCTCACCAGGGACGCCCCGACTGGTCGACAAGGGTCCGCGAGTTCGGCGTCCCCGGCAGCTACGACGAGACGACCGAGGAGTGCACCCCAGGTGCCGACCCCGGCTTCGGCGGCACGCACCTCACGGCCGACGTGGAGGGCCTGACCCTCGTCCAGGAGAAGGGCGGCGACGGTCTGCTGCTCGCCTCCAGCCAGGGCGACGACACCTTCGCCGCCTACGACCGCGAGGTGTCCGACGCCAACGAGTACGAGGGCGGCTTCCGCGTCGGTCCCGCCTCGACGACGCTCGACGGCTCGGAGGAGTGCGACGGCGCCGCCGCGCTGAACTCAGCCGCTGGGCCGCCGCTACCCGCACGGCCTCCTCGTCGTCCAGGACGGTCACGACGCCCCGGCGACCCGGACCGCCCCGCCACGAGCTTCAAGTTCGTCGACCTGCGCAAGGTCACCGCCGCGGTCGACGACTGACGACCCTCGGCGCACGACTCCCGCGCCGCCGCCCCGCGCCCGGGCCGACCTCTCTGGCCCGGCGCCGGTGACCTGGCACATTGGGGCTCACCGGCCCCGGATTCCGGATCGGTGTCAGCTTCAGAAACCCCGACCGAGCTTCTCCGGAAGCTGCCAGGACTTCGACGACGAGGTGTGCGATGAGCCCGCAGTTCGGTGACTACCAGTTCGAGATCTACCTCGACGGGCTGCGCGGCGTCGTGCCCACGATGCCGAGTGGACTTCGCCGAACTGGAGGAACGGGCCGGGGCCGCACTGCCCCCGTCGGTGTGGTCGTACGTGGCAGGCGGCGCGGGCGACGAGCACACCCAGCGGGCCAACGTCCGGGCCTTCGAACGGGTACGGCCTGATGCCGCGCAGTGATGGTCGGCGCGGCCCGACGCGACCTGTCCGTCGACCTGTTCGGGATGCGGCTCGCCGCGCCGCTGTTCATGGCGCCGGTCGGCGTGATCGGGCTGTGCGCGCCGGACGGGCACGGCGATCTGGCGACGGCACGGGCCGCGGCGCGCACCGGCGTGCCGATGGTGGCCTCGACCCTGTCGGTCGACCGATGGAGGACGTGGCCGCCGGATTCGGCGAGACCCCCGGCTTCTTCCAGCTGTGCACGCCGACGGACCGGGCGCTCGCCGAGAGCCTGGTCCGGCGGGCCCAGGCGGCGGGCTTCAAGGGGATCGTCGTCACCCTCGACACCTGGGTGACCGGCTGGCGCCCGCGGGACCTGGCGACGGCCAACTTCCCGCAGCTGCGCGGTCACTGCCTCGCCAGCTACACGTCGGACCCGCGCTTCAAGGGAGCTGACCCCGTCCGGTGATCCGCAGGACGTCGTGGGCACCTGGGCCGGGATCTTCGGCAGCACCACCTGGGACGACCTGCCGTGGCTGCGGTCCCTCACCGATCTGCCGCTGATCCTCAAGGGATCTGCCACCCCGGAGGACGTGCGGCGGGCCCGGGACGGCGGCGTGGACGGCGTCTACTGCTCCAACCACGGCGGCCGGCAGGCGAACGGCGGCCTGCCCGCGCTCGACGCGCTGCCCGGCGTCGTCGAGGCGGCGGACGGGCTGCCGGTGCTCTTCGACTCCGGTGTCCGCTCGGGCGCGGACGTCGTCAAGGCCCTCGCCCTGGGCGCGACCGCGGTGGGCGTGGGGCGGCCGTACGCGTACGGGCTCGCGGTCGGCGGCGAGGACGGCTGGTCCACGTGCTGCGCTCGCTGCTCGCCGAGGCCGATCTGGTCATGGCGGTCGACGGGTGCCGGCGCTCGCGGACCTGACGCCCGAGGCCCTGGTCACCGTCCCCGGGCCTGACGATCTCGGCCAGCAGCTCCGTCGCCGCCTCCCAGCGGAAGGGCCCCTCGCCCAGCCGCACGCCCATGCCGCGCAGCCGGCGCATGCTGTCCTGGTAGGCGGGGTGGGTGGCCAGCTGGTCGTTGACACAGGGCGGCGCGACGACCGGGACGCCCGCCCCGAACGCCTCGCAGAGGGTGGCGACGGCGAGGGTGTCGGCGATCCCCGCAGCCCACTTGTTGATCGTGTTGAAGGTCGCGGGGGCGACGACGACCGCGTCCGCGGGCGGGGAACGGGCGCGGGTCCGCCGGGGTGCGCCAGGCGGACCGCACCGGCCGGCCCGTCTGCGACTCCACCGCGGCCAGGTCGAAGAATCCCGCCGAGCGCGGTGGGCGTCGCGATGACGCCCACCTCAGCCGTTGCCCTGCGCGTCGTCGATCAGTTTGCCGACGCCGTCGGCTATTCCGGCCGCGCACGCGATGACGTACCGGGAACGGCCGCGTGGGCGGGGCGGGCGTCGGCTCAGCCACGGTCCACCTCCGCGACGAGCCGGGCGAGCGCGTCGGCCGCCTTCGTCAGGCCGTCGTGCGGCGTGACCGGTTCGTCGAGGTAGAGCGTCCCGGCGCAGTTCCAGCATCAGGGCACTGACCCGGCGGTCCCGGCCGTAGTGGCGCAGCGGGACGTAGGTGCCGGCGAACAGGGTGTCCAGGGCGATGTCGCCGAGCGCGGCGAACGCGTCGCGGGCCCGGGCGAGGAGCTCGGCGGGGGTGTGGAACGCATCGGTGCCGAGGCAGACGGACGGCCTCGGTCCGGTCCCGTGCAGTGATTCGTAGGGCAGGGCGCGGCTCGGGTAGGAGTGCACGTCGATGATCACGGCGCGGCCGGTCGCCGCGAGCCGGTCGTCGACGGCCCGGGTCATCGCCTCGGCGTACGGGGCGAAGTAGGCGGCGAGCAGCTCGGGTTCGTCGGCGGGCGGATCGGGGCGCAGCGGCGCGCGGTGGGTGGTGCGGGTGTAGACGGCGCCCATGCCGACCGCGCGCATCTCCTCCCCGCTCGTCGGGAACCGCTCGGGGTCGACGACGAGCCGGGACCGTTCGTTCACGAACTGCCAGGGCCGCAGCGGGGCCGCACCGGCCGCGCAGGCGGCGATCTCCCTGGGTGTGCGCGTCGGTGATGAGGTCCACCTCGCGGGCCAGGGCGGCGTCGTCGAGCAGGAGGCCGGAGCGGACCCGGGGCGGGATCGTGCGCGAGCCGTGCGGCACGTGCAGCAGCACCGGCGAGGCCGGGTCGCCCGCGACGAGCCGGTACGCAGGGTCCGTCGTCGGGGCCGTCGTCGGGTGCGGCGGCGTGTACGGATCTGTCCGGGGTGTCCATGGCCCTACTCTCCCGCGCGGGGCCCGCCTTGTGGAACCGACTTCGGGAACAGGGGGCGGGCGCCCGGTCCGTGGTGCACGCGGGGCGGTCAGTGGCGGTCGCAGCAGCCCTCGCGCCGCATGTGGCGTCCCACCTCCAGCCAGTCCGTCGTGCCCGCGCGGACGGTCGCGGTCTCGAACGCGCCCACCAGATCGGCCTGCCGGACCTCGACGCCGCCGCGCAGCACCGACGTCGTACGGATCAGGTCGTCGAAGTCGGTGAACGGGTCGCCGTCGACGAACGTGAGGTCGGCGAGGCGGCCCACCCGCACGGTGCCGAGGTCCGCGGCCGCGCCGAAGACCCGGGCGGGCAGCACCGTCGCGGTGCTCAGCGCCTGGGCCGGGAGAGGCCGGCCCGGTGCAGGGGCGCGCAGGGCCAGGTGCAGATGGAGGCCGACGGGCACGGGAGGCTGGTCCGTGCCGAGCGCGACCAGGCCACCGGCGGCCAGGATCCGCCGGTAGACCGCCGTCTCCCGGTCCAGGGTGGCGAGTTGGCCGGGCGTGGGCGGGGTGCCGGCCGCCTTCTCGACCACGGCGGTGTCCCAGGGCGGCATGAGGGTGGTGACGCGCGGGTCCTCGGCCAGGGCCGGGGCGGCGCCGAGCAGCGGCTGCGCCGTGAACGGCGTCGCGACGAGGTGGAACCCGGCGCGCGTGTAGATCTCCGCGACGTCCTGCCCGGCTCGGCCCCCTGCCGTGGTGGCGTGCCCGGACTCCAGGCGCTGGGTGGCCTGCAGATGGGTCGTCAGGTCCTGGCCGAGCTGGACTCCCGGGGTGCACAGATGGCTGCCGCTGCGCACGCCGAGCCGTTCGTGGGCGAAGCGGGCCGCTTCCTCCATCACCCAGCCCGGCGCCCGCACGTACGTCTTGACGAAGTCCCAGTCGAGGGCCGCTGCCCGGTCGAGGAGCGGCGCAGGCCGGCTCGGGTGCGGTGGGCACGGCCCATGCTGCAGGCGACGCGGGCGCCGTCGAGCAGTTCGCCGGTGGCGAGGAGCCGGGGGCCCCGCGAGCGCGCCCGCGTTCACGGCCTCCCGGATGCGTGCCTGTTCGTAGGCGAAGCCGCCGAGGAGACGGCGGTCGTGATGCCGTAGGCGAGTTGCAGCGCGGTCTGCCGGCCGCCGTAGGTCGACTGCCAGGGGTGGGTGTGGGCGTCCCACGGGCCCGGTACGACGGTCCTGTCCGAGGCGTCGACGCGGCGGACGGCGCGGCGGTGAACGGCGCGGTGCGGGGTGACGTCGATGATCCGGCCGCCCTCGACCACGATGTCGACGTCGTCCCTGACGGTGTCGCCGGTGCCGTCCCAGAGGCGGCCCGCGTGCACGACCGTGTCGGCGGGGGCGCGGCCTGCGGTGGTCGAGCGGGATGCGGACGGTGCGGACCGCGCCGGCCGCGACGTCGACGAGCCGGAACCGGCCGCCGGACAGGCTACAGCAGCCGGCGGCCGTCGGCGGCCCAGCTCGGAGTGGTCGGCCGCCTCATCGGTGAGCTGCCGGGGCGCGCCGTCCGGACTGCCGTCGGGGCGGACCGGCAGCAGCCACAGCGCGGACTCGACGACGACGGCCATGTGGCGGCCGTCCGGTGACCAGGCGGGCCCTGAGTCGTAGCGGTCGGCGAGCGAGACGTGCGGGGCGACGGCGTGCACGGCCGCGTCGCCGGTGGTGGTGTCGACGACGCGGATCAGGTTGTAGCCCTCGCGGAACCGCTGGTTGAGGCGGCCGCGGTCGCACAGCGCCACGTACCGGCCGTCGGGCGACCAGCAGGGTCTGCCGGGCAGTCCGCCGCTGCCCAGCGGCGGGGCGAGGTCTGCTCGGTCCCGGCCGCGGGTCGCGGACGACGAGGTTGCCGGTCATGTCGAGGCAGGCGAGGCGGGCGCCGTCGGGCGACAGGGCGGGAAGACCCGGCCGCCCTCGGCGAGCACGGTCTCCTTGCCGGTGGCCAGGTCGTGGCGGCGTACGGAGAACAGTCCGGCGCGGTCGTCCCGCGTCCACGCAGGCCACGGCCGTCCGGGGTCAGGTCGGGGCGAGGACGTAGCGGGTGGGCGGCGCCTGGACGATCCTGCGTGGCGCACCGCCGCCCGAAACCCCGCCGATCCACAGGGAGTTGAGGGCGGCGAAGGCGACCTGTGTCCCGTCGGGCGACAGGGCGGGCAGGTGCGGGGCACGGACAGGGCGCACTCCCCGGCCTCGAAGTCGTAGCGCTTGGTGCGGTAGCGGGGCCGGTCGACGGCGAGCCGTGCGGTGAACGGGATGTCCTCGCCGCCGCGGGGCTCGGCGGGTCGGACGAGCCGGAACCGGCCGTCGACCGTGAGCAGCAGGGTGTCGGGGCCGGTCCAGCGCGGCGGCACTGGCGGCAGGTCGCCCGGCACGTCGACGGGTGTGCCGTCGACGACGAGGGTGCAGCCCGCCGCGGGCGCCGGGGTGGTCCGCAGATAGCCGACGCGGCCCTCCGGGAGACCGCCGGGGTCATGATCTGCGCGCCGGAGGTGTCGGTGTGCTCGACGGCGACCGGGCGTAGCGCGTCGGCGGCGACGGAGGCGAGGATCGAGGTCTGGAGGGGTCCCGGCCGCGCCGACGACGCCGCGGACGAACAGCACCCTCGCCGTCCGCCGACCACGTCGGGTCGAAGTCCTCCCAGGCGCCGTCCTGTCCCGGCCCGTCCTGCCCGTCGAGACCGGTGAGCGGTGTCAGCGTCCGGTCCCGCACGTGGAGGACCCAGACGCGGTGAGGCTGCCGCTCACCGGGTCGCCGCCGCGCTCCGACGCGAAGGCGATGCGGGTGCCGTCCGGGGACCAGAGCGGGGCCGCGGTCGTCCCAGGGGCCTTCGGTGAGCTGTCGCGGGGTGCCGCCGTCGGCGTCCAGGAGCCACAGGTGAAGCCGCCGCCCTGGTAGGCGCAGACGACCACGGCATCTGCCGTCGGGGGCGAACTGCGGCCGGGTGGGTTCCAGCCGTGGCGTGGTGAGCCGGGTCGCGGTGCCGCCCTTGCGGAGGATCGACCAGAGCACGTTCTGGATCTCGGCGACGAACGGTCGCCGGCCGCGAGGGTGGCGGCCCCGTTGGTGGCCTCGGTGAAGGAGAGCGCGGTGGCCCGGGTGGCGGGCGCCGCCACGGCACTCGGATCGAGGGTGACTCCGCGGCGACGCCGGCCGCGGTCGCGGTGCCCGTCGGAGGAATCTGCGACGCGAAGGAGGGGCCGGTGACGGGGGTGGTGTCCATGAGGCTCCCGGGACGCGGAGGGGTGGGACGGACCGAAGGTGCGTGTGTCAGGCTGGTGACGCACAGCAACATACGGGGCGGGGCGGACGGACGGCCCCGCCCGTGGCGAGTACGGCCGGATCGGTCCCCGTGCGGCGGCTGCGCCCCTGCTCGACCGGGCGCGGCCGGGGCCGGGCGGGCGTGTTCAGGACAACGGGTCCGGGTGGCCGGGGGCGGCGGTACCGGCCCCGCGATGCCCGAGAATATGCCGTACGCCTCCTGTGGTTGACCGCGTCGAAGGAGGCAACAGTGGAGGCAGAAGTACTACACGCAGGGGACGGCCGCGGAGCGCTGGGAGCGGGCGCGGATGTTCTTCGACGCGAAGGAGTACGCGACGGCCGCGCGGATCCTGGACGGTCTGGTCGAGGAGGTCCCGGAGCAGACGGGCCCGCGTCTCGCTGCTGGCCCGCTCCTACTACCACTCGGCCCAACTGCGGCGCGCCGAGACGGAGTGTGCACGATCGTGGAGCGCGACCCGGTCGAGCACTACGCGCGTCTGATGCTCGGCCGCACGCTGGAGCGGCAGGGCAGGGACGCCGAGGCGGCGCCGCACCTGCGGATGGCCGCGGCGCTCGCCGGGGACTTCCCGCAGGAGTGAGTGACCGGTCAGACGACCGGGGACCGGCCGGAGGGCCGGACCGACAGGTGCGGCCGGGGCACGACGCCCCGGCCGCACCGTCGCGTTCCGGCCCTCGGCTAGCCTGCCGGACGATGAACCACACCGATCAGCCCACCCCCGTCTGCGCGACCTGGGGAGACCTCGACCTCACCCGCTTCCCGGTGGACCCCGTGACCGGCGCTGCGCGCCTGGGACGCGGCCGACGCGTATCTGCTGCGCCGGCTCGCCGCCGACGGCACCGACCTGACGGGCTCCGTCGTGGTGGTCGGTGACCGCTGGGGCGCCCTGGGCACCACCGCGCTCGCGGGCGCGCCCGGGTGCGCGCCGGTGCTGATCTCCGACTCGTACCTGCAGCGGGCGACGGCGGCGAACCTGGAGCGGGCCGGGCACACAGGGGCGCGGCTGCTCACCACGCAGGACGCGCCGCCGGACCGGATCGACGTGCTGATCGTGCGGGTGCCGAAGAGCCTCGCCCTCCTGGAGGACCAGCTGCACCGGGTGCGGCCCGCGCTGCACGCGCGGGCACGGTGGTCGTCGGCACGGGCATGGTCAAGGAGATCCACACCTCCACCCTGAAGCTGTTCGAGCGGATCATCGGCCCCACCGCACCTCGCTCGCCGAGCAGAAGTCGCGGCTGATCTTCACCACGCCCGACCTGGCCCCCATCTGCTGATTCCCTGGCTCCCCTGGCACCCTGGCTCGCCCGCTCCCCCGGCCCGAACCCGTGGCCGCACAGCTACCGGCTCCCCGACGACGTCGGCGTCCTGGCAGGCCGGACGGTCGTCAACCACGCGGGGGTGTTCTGCGCGGAGCACCTCGACATCGGCACCCGGTTCTTCCTCCAGCACCTGCCGGACGGCTCCGGTGCCCGCCGCATCGTCGACCTGGGCTGCGGAAACGGCGTCGTGGGCACGAGCGCCGCGCTCACCCACCCGGACGCCGAGATCCTCTTCACGGACGAGTCGCACCAGGCGGTGGCGTCCGCGCGGGCGACGTACGCGGCGAACGCGGGCGACCGGCCCGGCGGCGCCGTGTTCCAGGTGGGCGACGGTCTGGCCGAGGCCGAACCGGACAGCGTCGACCTGGTCCTGAACAACCCGCCGTTCACTCGCACCAGGCGACGACGGACGCGACGGCGACGCGGATGTTCGCGCAGGCCCGATGCGGCTCTCGCACCCGGCGGCGAGCTGTGGGTCGTCGGGGGCCGGCACCTCGGCTACCACGTCAAGCTGCGCCGCCTGTTCGGCAACAGTGAACTCGTCGCGAGCGACGAAGTTCGTGGTGCTGAAGGCCGTCAAGCGGCCTTCTCGCCGCGGTGGCGCTTAGGCGCCACCCCCGATCCCGCCCTCGCGGCCCGAGGGCCGGCGCGACGCGTGGGCCGATGCGGGTGGGCACGAGAGCGCCGTGGCGTCAATCCACCACCGTACGCGGCCACTTCACCGTCGCGAACGCGGCGGCCAGCAGGCACACACCGCCGCACCCGGCCAGGAACACGTGCCGGCCCCCACACCTCGGCGACGACGCCGGCGAGCGGGAACAGGAGCGGAGGCTGAGGCCGAGCGTGCACAGGGAGGTGACCGAGGTGACCCGGCCGATGTAGGCGGGGTCGGTGTCCCTGGAGGAGCGCGTGACCGAGACCGCCGGGGATCCGCCGGCCGCGCCCAGCAGCGCGCACAGCGCCACGGCCGCGCCCGGTCCCGGCCGGGCCAGGCCCAGGACGGTGACGAACACGGCGGTCAGGGCCAGGCACACGGCGAGGACGGCGCGGGTGCGGGCACCCGGGGCACGGCGCTGAGCGCGATGCAGACCGCGGGCGCCTGCGACGCTGAACGCGCCGAGCAGCAGCGAGAGGGTGCCGGGGCTCCAGCCGCGCTCGCCGGTGAGCAGGACGAGGGCGGTGCCGACGGGGGCCGCTGAAGCACATCTCACCGAGTCCGATGACCACGACGAGCCGGACCAGGGCCCGCCTCCCGCGCAAGTACCGCAGTCCGTCGCGCAGTTGGGTCATGACGGGCGTGGCTGCCGGCGCGGGGCGGCCCGGGGAGTGCGCAGGACGGCGAGCAGGACGAGCGACACCGCGAACAGGGCGCCGACGCCGGCGAACGCGCCCGCGGCCCCACCCGCGGTCAGTGCCGCGGCGGCCGCGAGCGGCCCCACCGTGTTGGCGAGCCGTACCGCGAGCGACCGCAGGCCTGGACGCGGTGAGTTCCTCGCGCGCGGTCAGGCTCGGCGGCAGCGCCCCGACAGCGGGCATGAACAGCGCGTCGGCGACGCCGAAGCAGACGGCGAGCACGCACAGGACGCAGAGTCTCGGGCCCGCGCGTGTACGTGGCGAGGGCGGCGGCGAGGACGGTCAGACAGCGCACGAGGTCGCTGCCGATGAGGACCCGGCGCGGTCCGAACCGGTCGGCGAGCACACCGCCGCCGAGCATGAGGGAGGGCGCGTGGCACGGCGCCCGCGGCGAGCACGAGCCCGGCCCTGCGCGGGGCCGGCCGCCTCGGCGACGGCCCAGGTCAGGGCGGTGAAGTAGATGACGTCACCGGTGACGGACGTGGTGTAGGCGCCGAGCCAGCGCAGCACGTTCGGGTCGCGGTGGGCGGGTGCGACGGGGGCGTGCCGGGTGTGCGTCGGCGCGGTCACGGGGCCGTGGCCGGCCTGGGGCGGCGGGCCCCTCCGCGGGGAAGGCCTGGAACTGCACGACGACCGGCGCGGAGCCGTCGGTCGGCGGACGCTCCCGGTGGCGGGCCACGACCGCCAGCACCTCACCTTTGAGTACCGCGAGTTCGTCCGGGGTGACGTGGACGGT
Organism: Streptomyces sp. KL116D; assembly: GCF_030766975.1. Lineage (NCBI taxonomy): Bacteria > Bacillati > Actinomycetota > Actinomycetes > Kitasatosporales > Streptomycetaceae > Streptomyces > Streptomyces sp. KL116D. The sequence goes on from NZ_JASERH010000085.1 coordinate 13,998, forward strand.
GAAGTCGCTGAACGTCGACTCCGCGAACCACTCGTCCGCCATCACGGGCACGATCTGCGTGGCCGCGCGACGCAGGGTCTCCGCGGCGGCGAGGGCCACGGCCCGGCTGTAGGCGCGCCCTCCGCCCCGCCGCTCTCGGCCGGATCGTGCTGGGAGCCCGCGTGCAGGGCCCGCCACCAGCGGTCGCGCCGGTTGCCCCGCCCGGTGTCCCTCCTCGATGAGACCGCCCTCCGCGAGTTTGCGCAGGTGATAAAGCTGGCGGCGCCGGAGTCGAGGTCGAACTGCCGGGCCAACTGCCGCGCGGTCGCGGGCCCTTGTCGCCGCAGCTGGTTGAGGAGTGGCGAGCCGGACGGGATGTGGCGAGGACGCGCAGCGCGGCGGTGTCGAGGGCGATGTCGTCCCGAGCGGATCGGGAGTTGCCCTCCGAAGGTTCCGTTCGAGGTTGCGTCATGCGCCCGACCCTAGAACGCGAACACTTCTTCCGGAAAGAGTTGTTCGCGAAGAGTTCTTCGCGAACAACTCGCCGCGATCGGAGCGATAGTTAGCGATTACTGTCGGGCAGACCGGCTCCGGCCATAGTAAAAACCAGTAACTCGGCCTTCCCTCTTGCGAGTTGATAGCAACCGCTTAGCATCCTGCCGCCCATGAGAATCCCTGCCGCACGAACCCGCCGCCTGCTCGTCACCGTCGGCGCCGCCGCGCTGCTCACCCTGGGCGCCGCCGGCCAGAGCTGGGCCTCCACCCCCACCGTCCGCTGGTCGACGGGTGCGCTGACCCCGGTCACGAAGGTGACCCTGCCGATGTCGTTCGAGTCGGCACCCGACGCGTCCGGCATCTACTTCGCGTACTACACGACCCTGGAGAGCGGCACCTGCCCGTACGCGGGCTTCCAGCCCAAGCCGGCGAGCGCCGCGGGACATCCGCAACTCCAGGCGGTCTTCAGCTCGTTCAACGCGAACGCGACGACCACCGACAGCAACTGCTCCTACGGCGCGGACGGCGGCGCGGGCGTCAGCTGCGCGGTCCGCTTCGACTACACGAAGAGGGCACGATGTACGCGCTCGTGCTGCAGCGCGCGAGCGACGACGGGACGACGCAGCTGATGACGGGCGACGTCGTGAACCGCTCGACCGGCGCCACCGTCGCCCACATCGGCAGCTTCCGGCTGCCTATCGCCTCTCGGCCGCTTCAAGGCGTCGGACGCGGGCTTTCGTCGAGCCGTATCTGACGGCGGGTGCGCGCAGCGGGTCACGGTCACGTACGGCACGCCGACCGGCACCGAGGGCGGCGTCACGTACACGGGCGGGGCTTCCCACGGTCACCGATCCGACGTCGGGGAGCTGCCTCAGCAGTACGCGTCGACGGACACCTCGGCGGGTCGACAGGTGACGGTCACCGGGGACCAGTACACCGGCGGGTGACGGGCCGCTCTACGCGGATCCGGGCGAGACCCACTCGCTCAGCGGCCACTCCCGCTCGTCGTCGTCCAGTTCCGTGAGCCGCACCTCGACGCCGCCGTGGTCCTGGTGCTCGCGCACGAGGCCGGCGCACTTCGCCTCGGCCACGTCGGCGTCGTCCCACCATCCGTGCAGGACCACCAGGCCGCGCACGGTGAGCGTCAGGTGGTGCAGCGGCCGGGGCGGGTGAGGGGCGGGCGCGGGGAGCCGGTGCCGGCGTCGCCTTCGGCACAGGTGCCGGAGTCGGCGCAGGCGTCGGAGTCGGAGTCGGAGTCGGAGTCGACGCAGGTGTCCGGCTGGGTGTCGGTGCGGCGGGCGGCGGACCGCCGGACGCCGTCTCACCGGCATCCGCGCGCACGACGCGCCCCACGACCTGACTCATGACGCCAACTAGACACACGTTCGAATCGGGTCGCAACCGGACACGCGGGCGACCAGGACCCCGTGACGCGCCCCCTAGGCGGCCTTCACGATCTCGCCACGGACGGCGGCCGCCCACTCGACGACGAGCACCTCGTACTCCCGGCGCTGCTCCGCGCTCAACTGCCCACGGCTGCGCGCCAGAAGGCCGCGGATCTGCTCGTTGAGCTCGTCGGCGGACCGCGCGGAACCAGAACGCTCGGTGGGGATCATGTGAAGAGCCTATCCCCGTCACTGACATCGGGCACCGGATTTCCGTCCAGCCCCACCGGCCCCGCCGGCCGCGGACCAGCGACGGGTCACAGCGCCGCGAGCAGGCCGTCGCAGCGGGGCCGGGACCCGGTCGAGGTCGAGGGCTTCCGCCAGGAGGGTCCCGTGTAGCGGATCTTGCGGCCTTTCCTCGTGCCGAGGAAACGCCGGAGCCGGGCTTCCAGGGGCCGGTCTGATGGGCGGGCTGCCGCAGGAACGTCTGCCAGGCCCGCAGGTCGTCGGCCTCGGCGCGGACGATCTCCTCGACGCGTGCCGCGCCCAGCGCAGCGGATGAACTCGTCCTCCAGATCGGCCTCGCACACGAAGAAGTCGCGGCCCTGCGCCCCGGCCCGCTCCCAGCCACGCTCGTAGTAGCCCCGCTCCCGCTCGTCGCACAGTCCCGTGAGGCGCAGTCCGAGAGTGGGGCGGCCCGAGCAGCGAGGCGTACCGCGCGACGCTCATGGCGCCGCCCATCGACACGACGGCCACCCCCTCGGCGGCCAGGTCGCGGGCCCGGCGCGCGCCAGCGTCTCGACGGCCGCGAGGTCGCTCGGCCCCTCCAGCAGCACCGCCGTCCGCAGACCGAGCCGCCCGGCCAGCTCACCCGCCGGCCCGCCGGGGCCGCCGGCCGCCCACCGGTCGACCCGCTTCCCGGGAACGCCCACATGTCCGCCATGGACCGAGTCTGCACGCCCGACGCCCGGCACCGCACGCGATATACGGCCGCCCGCCTACGCGCGCCGCCCAGCAGCGGACCCGCCGTCCCCGTGATCTCCAGGACGCGCCGCACCGGCCGGGTGACGGCGCGACGAGCCGGAGGGCGCCCCCCGCGCGCATCGCGTGGCGCTGGTGCCGCACCAGCAGGTTCACTCGGTCGAGTCGGTGAACGGCACCTCGGCGAGGTCGAGTTCGCAGTTGCGGGTGTGGAGCGCCGCCAGCACCCGGTCGAGCTGGGGGAGCGGTGAGCAGGTCAGCTCCCCGAGATCCGCAGCAGCACCGTCTCTCCGGCATCGACCAACTGGACATCGGAGAAGAGGCGTGTTCACGCCTCCACCCCCAACCATCAGTCGCTCTCGGGACGTTCGCACTGCCCGGGGCATGTGCCTCCGGCGTCCCGTCCTATGGAACACCTGGCAGCCGCGGTTCTCCATAGGCCTTGCAGAGACGGGCCGTCGCCCCCGGGTTGACGGCGTCGGCGACCTTGAGGGTACTCCGGCATATGCCTTACGGTGTGGATCGGGGAGGACGCCTCCCCCGTGCCCCCTGAGACCCCGGGCCGAACGACGTGACGTATGGACAGCCGGAGCCGCATCGCCGACTACGCGGCTCCGGCCCTCCATCCGTGGCGCGACCGGGTCGGTACTCCGCGGACCCCGCGCCACCGGATGGAGCGTGCGAGGGAGTGTGTGAAGGGGAGCCGCACTGCCTCGCGAGCGCCCCCTGCCGACGTTCGAACCCGATTTCCGGCAGGGCGCTGTAGCCATTGTTACCGGCCGACGCGCGTGGCACTCGCGGTCTGACGCGGAATCACCGTGAATCCGTTCCGTTTCCGGGCGCGCGCCCACCATCACGTGCCCGCCCGGCCGTTGGGCGGGCTTCCGGGGCGGCAGGGAAGGAGCTGCGCTTCTCGAAACCGTGGGCCGCGGACCCGTCCCGCCTCCCCGTCCCCGGCCTTGTCGGAAGGGATCCCTCCAGGCCACGATGCCCGCATGAAGGGTGATCTTTTGCGCGTGAGTACATGGTCCAGGCCGCGGTCGCGCCGGGCATGAGTGTTCAGAACGCCAAGTCGATCCGGTACGTGGTCGACGGCGAGATGCTGGCGCGCCAGGGGGCGATGATCGCCTACCGGGGAAGCGCTGCAGTTCGAACGGAAGGGGCAGGGTGTCGGCGGGATGCTGAAGCGGGCCGTCACCGGGGAGGGACTGCCGCTGATGAAGGTGCGCGGGCAGGGCGAGGCCTGGTTCGCGCAGGAGGCGCAGAACGTGTTCGTCGTCGACATCGAGCCCGGCGACCTGTTCACGGTCAACGGCCGCAACGTCCTCTGCTTCGACGCCACGCTGTCGTACGACATCAAGACGGTGAAGGGCGCGGGGATGAGCGGCGGCGGCCTGTTCAACAGCGTCTTCAGCGGGCGCGGGAAGCTCGGCCTCGTGTGTGAGGGCAATCCGCTGGTGCTGCCGGTGTCGGCGCAGCAGCCGGTGTACGTGGACACCGACGCGATCGTCGGCTGGACCGCCGACCTCCGTACGTCGCTGCACCCGATCGCGGTCCATCGGCTCGATGATCCGCGGCGGTTCGGGAGGCGGTCCAACTCATGCTGGAGGGCGAGGGGTTCGTCGTCGTGCGCCCGAGCGAGGCGACGCCGCAGAAGCCGCAGCAGCACTGACGGCTGCCGTCGGACTCCCGTCCGCCCACGCGGGCGACGACGGGAGTCCGACGCGGTCCCTAGCCGCGATACGTCTCCAGCAGACGCAGCCACACCTCGCTCACCGTGGGGTAGGCGGGGACCGCGTGCCACAGCCGGCCGATGGGGACCTCGCCGGCGATGGCGATCGTCGCCGCGTGGATCAGTTCGCCGACGCCGGGGCCGACGAAGGTGACGCCGGGGAGGACCTCCGGTCGAGGTCGACGACCATGCGGGCGCGGCCCGTGTAGCCCTCGGCGTAGAGGCTCGCCCCCGCCACGTTCGCCAGGTCGTAGTCGACGGCGCGGACGCGGTGCCCGGCCGCCTCCGCCTCGGCGAGGTCAGGCCCGCGCTCGCCGCCTCCGGGTCGGTGAAGACGACCTGGGGCACGGCGTCGTGGTCGGCGGTGGCGGCGTGCGCGCCCCCAGCGGTCGGTCTCCAGGAGGGGCACGCCCTGCGCGCGGGCGGTGATCGCGGCGCCCGCGATCCGGGCCTGGTACTTGCCCTGGTGGGTGAGGAGCGCCCGGTGGTTGGCGTCACCGACCGCGTACAGCCAGTCGCTGCCCTCGACCCGCAGGAGTCGTCGACCGGGAGCCACGAGGCCCGGTTCCAGGCCGACCGTCTCCAGGCCGATGTCGTCGGTGCGCGGTGCGCGGCCCGTCGCGAAGAGGATCTCGTCGGCCTCGACCGTCGAACCGTCACCGAGCGTGGCCGTGACCGTGCCGCCCTTGCGCTCGACGGCCGTCACCGAGACCCCGGTCCGTACGTCGGCGCCCGCCTCGCGCAGCGCGTCCGTCACCAGCTCCCCGGCGAACGGCTCCATCCGGTTCAGCAGTCCGCCGCCGCGTACGAGCATCGTGACCTGCGAGCCGAGTGCCTGCCAGGCCGTGGCCATCTCGGTGGCGACGACGCCGCCGCCGACCACGATCAGACGGCCGGGGGCCTGCTCCGCGCTGGTCGCCTCGCGGCTCGTCCACGGCGCGACGTCGGCGAGGCCGGGCAGCGGCGGCAGGGCGGCGCGGGTGCCGGTGCAGACGGCGACGGCGTGCCGGGCGGTGAGCGTGGTGACCGTGCCGTCGTCGGCGGTCACCGTGACCGTGCGGGGCCCGGCGAGGCGGCCGTGGCCGCGGTACAGGTCGACGCCGATGGACTCGATCCAGCCGACCTGGCCGTCGTCCTTCCAGTGGGAGGTGAAGTCGTCGCGATGGGCAAGAGTACGGCGGGGGGTGTCCAGGGGGCCCTGCACGGCCTGGCGCAGGCCGGGCAGCCGGCGGGCGTCGGCGCGGGCGAGCACCGGGCGCAGCAGCGCCTTGCTGGGCATGCACGCCCAGTACGAGCACTCGCCGCCGACGAGCTCGCTTCTCCACGATCGCCGCGCTCAGTCCACCGGCCCGTGCCCGGTCGGCGACGTTCTCGCCGACCGGTCCCGCCCCACCACTACTACGTCGTACCTCGTTGGCTTCCGTCATAGGGGCCCAGTCTGCTGGTAGGTGTGCGTACGGGCCACATGGGTACGAGCGCGGAATACGTCCGTCATGCGGACCGTTGTGCACAACGGCATTGCCCCCTGCGGCTTCGCCCCGAACCCAGGAAGCAGGAAGAGGGAAAGCACCATGAGCAGCACCACCGTGGAGCTGACCAAGGAGAACTTCGATCAGACGGTCACGGAGAACGAGTTCGTGCTGATCGATTTCTGGGCGTCCTGGTGCGGGCCCCGCAAGCAGTTCGCCCCCGTCTACGAGAAGTCCGCCGAGGCCAATCCCGACCTGGTCTTCGGCAAGGTGGACACGGAGGCGCAGCCGAGCTGGCCGCCGCGTTCGGCATCCAGTCGATCCCGACGCTGATGATCGTCCGTGACCAGGTGGCCGTGTTCGCCCAGCCGGGCGCGCTGCCGCAGGAGGCCCTGGACGACGTGATCGGGCAGGCGCGCAAGCTGGACATGGACGAGGTCCGCAAGTCGATCGCCGAGCAGCAGGCGCAGCAGCCGTCCGACGAGGGCTGACCTGCCGGGACAGCGGATGGGTGGGGGCGGTCGCCGACGGCGGCCGCCCTGCGGTGTCCCGGGGCGGGTCCGGTCAGGTCGAGGCGCGGGCGACCACGGTCGCCGCGAGCACGTCGTGCACCTCGGGCTCCGCGGCCGGGTCCCGACCAGCCGGTCGACCAGCTCGGCGAGCTCCTCGCCCGACGGCAGGTCGATCCGACGGTGCTGAGCCGGGGCGCGCAGCAGCCGGCCCAGCATCGGTCGTCGGCACCGATCACGGCGACGTCACCGGGGACGGTGGCGCCGGCGTCCTGGAGCGCGCGCGCATCAGCAGCATCGCGCACTCGTCGTTGTAGGCGAACACGGGCGCCCAGGCCCGACTCCCTCACCTGCGCGGCGACCTGCGCCGCGCTCTCCTGCGTCGTACGCGAGCGGCAGCGGCACCACCTCCGCGCCGCCTCTCCGCACGCCCGCAGAGCCGGGGCTCGGCGAACACGCCGAGGCCCGGCCTGCGCGGTACGACGACCCCGACGCGCCGGTGGCCGCGGGTCACGAGGTGCTCCCCGCGACACGGCCGACCTCGCGGTGGTCCATGAGCAGCGCGTGCGCGCCGTCGACCGGGGCGGGTCCCAGGGTGATGACGGCCCGGGCGCCGGACCGCTTGAGCAGCGCGATCCCGTCGCGGGGCCCATGCCGACCGGGGCGAGCACGGCGACGGGGCGCAGCTGCGGCCCAGGCGCGGGCCGCGTCGTCGCCGCCGAGGCCGACGCTGCCGTACTGCACGACCGTGTAGTCCAGGCGGCTGAGCGCCCATTGCAACGCGTTGAGGAAGCCGCTGTAGAGCGGGCCGACCGGGACCTCGGGGTCGGCATGAGGACGATGCGGGTGTGTCCGGCGCGCAGGCTGCGGGCGGCGGCGTGCGGGACGTAGCCGAGTTCTTAGCGGCGTCGTGGACGCGGCGCCGGGTGGGTTCGCTGATGCGGACGGCGCTGGTGTTGTTCAGGACGTAACGCTGACGGTGGCGCGCGAGACCCCGGCGAGGCGCGCGACGTCGGCACTGGTCGGCACGGCGCCCCGGGCGGGCTCGGCGGGCCGGGGCTTGGCGGGCTGCTGCTTCGGTATCTGCACCATGACGTACGGCATCCTTCCAGACCGGTCAGGGCGCCCTGCCCCGGGCGTGCCACGGTGACGCCGGCGGCTAACGATGCGTTCACCACAGGGGATTGCAGGTGTCCATGGCCACCAGAGAGCTGCCGGGAGCTCGGCGCCGCGGCGCGGGCCCTCGCCGAGGGACGGTGTCGTCGCGCCCCTGGTCGAGCAGGCCCTCGACCGGATCGAGCGGACCCAGCCGGTGCTGAACGCGTTCCGCCGGGTGCGGGGCGAGGCGCGCTCGCCGAGGCGGACGCGGTGGACCGTGAGCTGGCGGCCGGGAAGCGGCTGCCGCTGCTCGGCGCGCCGGTGGCGGTCAGGACGACACGGACGTGGCCGGAGCCGACCGCGTTCGGCTGCGCCGGGAGTTCCCCGTGCGGAGCGAGGACGCGGAGGCGGTGCGCAGAGCGCTGCAGGCCGCGGGAGCCAGCTGGTCGAAGATCTCGGCGAACACGAACACGTGCGAGCTGCAGTGGCCCGCGCCTCACCGAGGTCCCGCGTTCGGTGACACCCGCAATCCGTGGGCGCCCGCGCACACGCCGGGCGGCTCGTGCCGGTGGTTTCGGCCGCGGCCGTCGCGGCGGGAGGCTCGTCCCGGCGGCGCTCGGCTCCGGACGGGGCGGGCGCGCGTCGGGATCCCGGCGGCACCGACACGCATCTGGTGGAGCATCCGAGCCGCAGCGGGGCCGGATCTCGGCGACGTGGCCGTGGGCGGAGGCGGTTCCACGGGATCTACGGTGAACGGCACGCTCGCCCCACAGCGTCGAGGACGCGGCGCTGCTGCTCGACGCGAGCGAGCGGCAGCCGCGCAAGACGCGCGGCCGCCCGCCGATGCAGGCCGCGGAAGAGCCGCGCGGCGCGACCCGGGCCCGGCTGCGGATCGCCCTGTCGCTGCGCATGCCGTTCACGGCCACGCCGAAGCGGCTGAGCCCGCACCGTGCGGGCGCGCGTCGTCGCACTCGCGCGGGCGGCTCGCGGCGCACCATGGCCACGACGTCGAGGAGGCCGATCCGCGCTACGAGGGCAGATCGGTGTCTCGCGTTCGTGCCGCGCGCGACGGCCGGGACCGCGGGTGGGTGGAGCGGATACCCGATCGGCCCGGCTGGATCCCGCGGACCCGGGAGGCGGCGGATGGGCCCGGCTCGCCGCCAGTGCGCCGCTGCGCCTCGCCAAGCGGTCGGAGGCGGACGCTGCACCGCCGGATCGGGCGCTCTTCGGCACGTACGACGTGGTGCTGGCCGACCACGGCCGCTCGCGCCGCGGATCGGGGACCTGGCGCGGCTGAGCGAAGCTGGCGCACGGACCGCAGCGCTGGTCGCCGCGTGTCCGGCTACGCCTGGCCGTGGAACGTGCTCGGCTGGCCGGGGGTGAACGTGCCGGCCGGTCTGGTCGGCGACGGTCTGCCGGTCGGCGCGCAACTCCTCGGGCCCGCCCACAGCGAGCCGCTGCTGATCTCGCTGGCGGCCCAACTGGAGGCGGACCAGCGCTGGTTCGAGCGCCGGCCGCCCTGTCTTCGGCTCAGGGCCTTCCGCCGACGGCCGTCCGCGAGCCGCCGCCACCGGCGGGGTCCTCGAAAGTTCAGCGCCCACGGCACCGTGTTCCGCACCACGTACGTGCGCGGTGCGGGGAGGTGGGCAGCGGTGCCGCGGAGCGTCTGGTACCAGGCGGTGTGGCGGGTCTTCCCTGCCTCGTACGTGAAGTGCGGGGTCCGGGAGCCGGGGTCGAGGACGTAGGGCGCCCCGACCTGCGACGCGCGCAGCGCCTCGGCGTCCTTCCAGGTGACGTGGTGGGCGCGGTCGCGCCGACCACCCCAGTCCCAGCGCCGTAGGCGGGCAGGCCCATCTCCAACGGCGGGCGGGACTTGGGCGGTGGCGGTCGCCGGGATCTCGTCGTACCACTGCGGGGTGGCGATCGGTCGGGTCGCCCTTCGGCGTGGTGCAGGTTGTAGGCCATGATGCGCATCCGGTCGGCGACGGCGCCCAGCGATGCGGTAGTCCCGAGACGCGGCCCGTGGTGCGCGTCCGGGGTGACGGTGACGAAGCACTGCTTGTCCAGGGCGCGTGCAGGCGGGCACTGGGTCGGTGACGAAGGTGGCGTAACCGGCGCGTACGGCGCGGTACCCAGCTTCAGGGGTAGGTGCGATGGTCTCGTAGTCGAGGTCGAGTCCGTCGTAGGCGCGGCTGCGGACGACGGCGAGCAGCGCCTCGATGTGTTCGGCGCGGCGTTCGGCGCTGGTCGGGACGGCCGCGAGGGCGCCGGGCCACAGCACTGTTCCATGACGGTCGGGACGACCTGGATGCCGCGTGCAGCCCGTCGACGATGCGGCGTTCGCCCGCGCCGGGCAGTGCGGTGACGCGGGTCGCGGACTTCGTCTCGTACCAGAAGGGGCTGATGGACGGAAGCTGTTTCGGCGTGCGCGAGAAGGGCGTCGCGGTAGGCGGCCTCCTGGGTGGCCCAGTACGGCAGCCAGGCCGAGACGGTGCGCGGCGGTGGCGCCGCCGCGCGACCGGGGATTGCGGCGGCGGTCGCGGTCGTCGCGGCGAGCAGAGGCGAGCCCAGGGCGGACAGAGCGCGCTTCGGGTTATTCGTCGTCGTGCCATGTGCCGAGCGTGGAGCGGGTCCGGCGCACCCGCCGCGCGGATGTGGGCCGTCCAGGCTCCTAGCGTGACCCGCGTGACTGCGCTTTACGGATGACCACGCATACGACCACCCCGGCCGGACCGGCGCGACGGCGACGGTGGAGGCCGAGCCGCACCAGGTGGGCCGGGTGCGCACCGAGTACGCGCCCGCGACGGCTGACGGCCGGACCCCGGCGAGATCGTCTGGACCTGGGTGCCCTTCGAGGACGAACGACGGGCGGGGCAAGGACCGGCCGGTTCTCGTCGTCACCCGTGAAGGCGGCCGGCGCTGCTCGCCGTGCGGCTGTCAGCAAGCGGCACGACCGCGACCGCGAGTGGGTGGCGCTCGGCTCCGGCCCCTGGGACCGGGACGACCGCGAGTCGTGGGTGGACCTAGTTATGCTGCGCGTCCACGAGAACGGGATGCGCCGCGAGGCGTGCGCGCTGGACCGCGGCCGGTTCAACACCGTGGTGCTGCGGCTGCGGGAGCGCTACGGCTGGCGCTGAGCCGGACGGCTCACCGCCCTCGGCGCCGCCCGCTCACGCCCCGCCGACGACCCGCTCGAAGGCCGTGCGCGTGGCCGCGTCGCGAGTGCGGTCCAGGACGGCGAAGACGACCTGGTCGAAGTGGCCGCGGAAACGGCCCAGGAGCAGGTGCCGGAACGCCTCGGCGACTCGGCCGGGTCGTTGCGGAACGCCGCAGCCCACGCGCGCCGAGGACCAGCCGCCGGTAACCCTCCGCGACGGCGACCTCCAGCACCCGCTGGCAGGCCGCCAGGGCGGCAGGTATCGCGGTATGGACCCGCTCCGGGAGCGGTACTGCGCGCGATCACTCACGTTCGGCGCGGGCCGAGGTCAGGAAGCCCACCTCGGTACGGCTCGTCGAGGCAGGCGGCGCGGTCGTCCCAGACACCGGCACTCCCGGTGCGTGGATGACGCGGTCGCTGTAGAACTACGTCCAGTCGGCGCGGTGGTGGGCGTAGAACTCCGGGGGACCTCGGTCAGGCACGCGTACAGCGCGGAGGAGCGGCAGACGGCCTCCTCCTGCGCCTGCGCGCCACGTTCAGGCCTGCCGCCCGGGTTCCGTGCCGACGCGAAGTTCAGGACCGCGACCGGCCCCGGACCGCCGGCCGTCAGACGGCGCGCCGCGTCGAGGCCGCTCTCCCCGTGACCTCGACGGACGGGCTGGTGGACGGCGCCGCGACGGCGGTAGCGGCAGGCACCTCCACCGGGTCCAGGCCATTGCATCCGCGATGCCCGCCCTGTGCCACCGCGTCGCCGATCGGGACGGTGCGGCCGTTTCAACCGCGTACTCCCCGTCTCGACGATCTTCTCCGTGCTCTGCGCGATCTCGCGCAGGCGGGCGCTCACGCCCGCTCCCCGTCGTGCTCATGAATTCATCGTGTGCGCCCGGTGACCACGCAGGCAACAGGTTTTCGCCCCGCCCGAGCCCGGCCGAGAACGCCGGGGCGCTCTTGTGCAATCCAGCCGACCGTCTTGGGGTGGGACGGGCGTCGCAGTGACCCGACCGGGCCGAATCGACATAGGGTTACCAGGGACCATGGGAAGCGTGAGGATAGGAGGAAATCGAGGTATGAGCGAGGGAGACTGTACGGCGCCAGTGACCTGGTCACCAGGCCGAGGTGGAAGGCCTGGTACCGGGCATCTGCTTCAAGACAGGCCCGCCCGCACGGTGGGTCGTGGGCTGGAGTGGATCGTTCACGAGCCGCGTCCGACTCCCTGGGCCCCGTTACCGCCCAGGCGACTCGACGCGGCCTATGTCGCACGCGCCCCTGCCCCTGAGCTCGGCGCTGACCATTGGAACGGCGGACAGCTGGAGCTGAGTTCGCTCCCCGCCGCCACGCTGACGGAATGCGTCTCGGCCATGACGGCCGATCTGACCGCCGTGCGCACCGCGCTCGCCGCGCGGGCTCACCCTCACCGGCTCCAGCACGGGCGTGGCTCCCCAGCGCCGTACTGCGCGAACCCCGCTACGACAGCCCATGGAAGCCTCACCTCGACCGCCGGGCCCGGCCGGGGCGCTCCATGATGCCGCGACGTCGGCGTCCGTCCAGGTGTGCCTGTGGACTGCGCGCGCGAAGGCCCGGCCCGCCGGGCACGAGCGGCGCTGGCGGCTCGCCATCTGCTGGGCCCGGTGCTCGTCGCGGCGTTCGCCAACTCACCGATGCTGCGCGGCCGTCCGACCGGCTGGCGAGTCCCGGCGCGGCAGGTCCCTGTGGGATGGCCGATCGGCTCCGAGCGCTCGGGCGCCGCCCGCGCGACGAGCCGCGCGCGCGCCTGGGCGCTGCAGCACGTCCTGGTTTACGCCGCTCGTGATGCGTGCGCAGCGCCGAGCGGGCGTGGCACGGCGCCGGACGGGCCTGACCTTCCGCCAGTGGCTCGCGGCGGGCGCGCCGCGGCCGCGCGCACCCGCTCCTGAGGACCTCGACCTACCACCGCGGCCACGCTGTTCCCGCGCGGTCCGGCCGCGCCAGGAACCACCTCGAACTCCGCATGCTCGACGCCCAGCCCGGCGACGACGGGCTGGCATCAGATTGCCGCTTTCGCCGTGGTCGACGGCGCTGCTCGACGGCCCGCAGGCCGCCGACGACGGCGCGTACCGGGCCGCTGGAGCCGCTCGCGCCGAGAACAGCCGGGCCGCGGCCCCGCTGCCCGCGCCGCTGGCGCGCTGTGGCGGGCCGCCGCCACGGGCGGGCTCGCCGCGCCCGGAGCTGCACCGAGGCCGCGCCGGCCTGCTTCACGGCTGGCCCCTCGACGCGCTGCAGGCTCAGGCGCGCGACGTCCGACGCGCGCGCCGCGGACTTCCACGCACCGCGTACGTCGCTGCGCCGCCGCTGCCCCGGCCGACCGGCGCCCCGACCGCCGCTCCGTCCCACGCGTCTCCGCCGTCTCCGGGAGGGACCGTCCGCTCCGTGACCACCGAGGAGAACGTCACCACGGATCCCCGAGGCCCTCAGGCGCCAGGCGCGCCGACGAGGCTGGAGACGGCGCAGGCGCAGCCGACGCTGCTCACCGAGCTGCGTCGACGACGCCGAACTCCACCGCGCGGCACTCGCCGTTGATGTCGCCGCTGGTACGTGGGACCTGGCGCACATCGCGCAGCCAGGAGGAGCAGTGGCTGCTGCGGGCAGAGTCGGCGGACCCGGGAGGCGCTGCGGCCGGACATCGACCCGCTTGTACGACGCGTTCGAGCACCCGCGAACGCCCGAGCGTCCGTCGACTGCCGCTGCTCGCGCCGGCCGAGAGCGCGGACGTACGCGGCCGAGGTCCGCGGCCGCGGCGCTCGACGTCCTCGAGCAGGACGCCGTTCGGTACCCGGACGCGGCGCTGCTGACCCGCTCGGGTTCGCCTTCAGCATGGTCGCCCAGCACAGGCAGCGGCAGCGACGAGACGATGCTGATCACCCCATCCAGCTCAGGAAGGGGGCCGCGGCGCTCACCGCGCCAGACCCAGGCATGGACGGGCGCTTCGGGCCCGGCCGACGTCCTCGTCCCGGGCGGGCCGTTCACGATGGGCACGACGGCGGAGCCGTGGGCCCTGGACAACGAAACGCCCAGCGCGCACGCCCGCCTGGTGCGTTCCGCATCGACGACGCCGGTGACGAACGCGGCGTACCTGGAGTTCATCGCGGACGGCGGCTACCGGACAGACGCTGAGTGGGCGCCGGGGCTGGGCGATGGTCCGCGAACACGGCCTGGAGGCGCGCTGTTCTGGCGCGGCGCAGGCGGAGCCAGTGGCTGCGCAGGCGCTTCGGGGTGACGGAGCCGGTGCCGCCGGACGAGCCGGTCCTGCACGTCAGCTGGTACGAGGCCGACGCCTACGCCCGCTGGGCGGGCGCCGGCACTGCCGACCAGGCCGAAGTGGGAGAAGGCGGCCCGCTTCGGCCCGCGTCCGGGCCGCACGATGCGCTTCCCGTGGGGGCGATGCCGACCCGACGCGCGCCGAGCCGGGCGAACCTGGAGCCAGCGGCATCTGCGCCCCGCCCCGGCCGGCAGCTTACCCGATGGGCGAGTCCCCGCTCGGCGGCGCGGCAGTTGATCGGTGACGTGTGTGGGAGTGGACGGCCAGCGACTTCACTGCTACCCGGGCTTCGTGGCGTATCCCTACCGCGAGTACTCGGAGGTCTTCTTCGGGTCCGACCACAAGGTGCTGCGCGGCGGTTCGTTCGCGGTGGGCGAGGTGGCCTGCCGCGCGCGTTCCGCAACTGGGACTGCGATCCGAAGCGGCGAGATCGTCGCCAGCTTCCGCACGGCGTGCGACGCCGCGCCGCAGAGGGTTCCTGATGTGCCGTCACCTGGCCTATCTGGGGCCTCAGTTGCCGCTCGGCGAGGTCGTCGACGCCGCCGCACAGCCTGTTCCGGCGGTCGTGGGGCCACGGCGGCAGCGGCACGGCACGGTCAACGCCGACGGTTTCGGGGTGGGCTGGTACGCGGACGGGGACGGTCCCCGCCCGGTACCGCCGCGCCGTGCCCATCTGGGGCGACCAGGCGTACGCGGACCTGGCCCGGGTCGTCCCGCTCGGGCGCGCTGCTCGCGGCGGTCCGGGACGCGACGCTCGCGGGCGCCGACGGGGAAGCCGCGGCGGCGCCGTACGCGTCCGGGCCCTGGCTGTTCAGCCACAACGGGGCGGTGCCGGGCTGGCCGCGCTCCCTGACGCCGCTGGCGCACACGCTGCCCGCGGCCGACCTCTCGCCATGGAGGCGCGCTGCGACGCCGCAGTTCCTGTGGGCGCTCGTCCTGCACCGGCTGCGCGCGGGCGACGACGAGGCGCAGGCGCTGGCCGACACGGTCGTGGAGGTCGCCGAGGCGGCGCCGGGCGCGCGCCTCAACTTCCTCCTCACCAACGGCGAGACGATCACCGCGACCGCCTGGGGCGACACCTCTGGTACCTCGCCGAGCTCCGGCCGCCGCACCCAGTCGTCGCCTCCGAGCCGTACGACGACGATCCGTACTGGACCGAGGTGCCCGACCGCACGCTGCTCGCGGCCAGCCGCACCGACGTCCTGCTGACCCCGCTCAAGGAGCCGTCCGCGTGAGCACGAACCTCCCTTTTCAGCTGACCCGCACCCTGCCCGAGGACGCGACGGACGCCGCGCTGCGGTTCGACGTCCTGCACGGGCTGAACCGCACGCCCAAGACGCTGCCGCCGAAGTGAAAGTTCTACGACGCGCGGCAGTGAACTCTTCGACGAGATCACGACGCTGGCGGAGTACTACCCGACGCGGGCCGAGCGAGATCCTCGTCGCGCGCGCCCCCGGAGATCGCCGCGGCGACCGGGGCCCGCACCCTGGTCGAGCTCGGCTCGGGCTCGTCCGACAAGACCCGCCACCTGCTGGAGTCCTTCACGGACCTGGCGGCGTACGTCCCGGTGGACGAGCGAGAGCGCGCTGCGGGCGCGGCCAGGACCCTGCGGGCCGAGCATCCGGGGCTCGCCGTGCACGCGCTGGTCGCCGACTTCACCCGCGGCCTCGACCTGCCCGCGACGCCCGGGCCGCGGCTGGTGGCGTTCTCGGCGGCACGATCGGCAATCTGCTGCCGGACGAGCGCACCGCGTTCCTGAAGGCCGTGCGGGAGCTGCTGTCCCCCGGCGACTTCCTCCTGCTCGGCACCGACCTGGTGAAGGACGAGTCGACGCTGGTCGCGGCGTACGACGACGCGGCGGGCGTCACCGCCGCGTTCAACAAGAACGTGCTGTCGGTGATGAACCGGGAGCTGGGCGCCGACTTCGACCCCGGCGCGTTCGAGCACGTCGCGCCGTGGATCCGCGGGAGGAGTGGATCGAGATGCGGCTGCGTTCCGCGGTGCCGCAGACGGTGAAGATCCCGGCGCTGGATCTCGCGGTCGACTTCGAGGCGGGCGAGGACATGCGCACCGAGGTGTCGGCGAAGTTCCGCCGGGAGCGGGTGCGGGAGAACTCGGCACGGCCGGTCTCGAGCTGACCCGGTGGTGGACGGACGAGGCGGGCAGGTTCGCCCTGTCGCTGAGCACGCCCATCACCGCATAGCCGGACAGCCGACAGCCGCCCGGTCGGCCGGGCCGCCGGGTGTCACTCTCCGCTCTCGTCCAGCCGCTCGGTGATCGTGCGGGACGCCTTCTTCGCCGCGGTGGCCGGGTCCGCGCCGGGACAGGACCTGGGACATGTACGCCTTGATGGGGTTGTCGGCGGCCTCACCGTCGCCCTGCCAGGGGGCGGGGGCTCGCCTTTGCCGTGGGCGGCGCCGACGGCCATCGCGGCGACGCCCGGCTCGCCGGCCACGACGCTCGAGGGTCGTCTTGCTCGGCACGTAGTTCATGGTCCTGGCCAGCTCGGTGTTCCACTTCTCGCCGGCCAGGGCCTGACCACGGGCGACGGCGCTCGCCCGGTCGCCGGTGTTCGCGGGGATGACGAGGTCGGAGCCGCCGGTGAAGACCGATCCGGCGCGGTGGGCGGTCTTGCCCGGGATGGGGAAGAACCCCAGCTTCCCTTGAGCGCGGGGGTTCTTCTGGACGATCCGCTGCGCTGTGCCCGGCGTCGAGATGATCTGGCCGATGTCCCTGCGGGCGAACTGGTCGGCCTGCGAGGGGTGTTCCTCGTCGGCGTTCCGCGGCCCCTGCCCGAGCGCCTGGAGGCGGCGGTAGAAGTCCATGCCGCGCAGCGCCTCGGGGTGTCGAGGGCGCCGGTCCAGGTGCCCGCCGACTCGTGCGCCAGCTCGCCGCCCTCGTCCCAGATGAATCCGGACAGGGTGTACCAGTCCTGTCCGGCGAGGTAGATGCCCTGCCGGCCGTCGGAGTCGAGGCTTCGGGTCAGGTCGAGCCACTCGTCGCGGGTGGTGGGCGGGTTCTTGATGCCCGCCGCGGCGAAGAGGTCCCTTGTTGTAGATGACCACGCGGTTGGCGGCGTACCAGGGGATGCCGAACTGGCGGCCGTGGTCGACGCCGGGCTCGGCGAGTCCGGGCAGCCAGTCCTCCATGCCGAGGTCCCGCGCGCGGACTCCAGGGACAGGTCGAGCAGTCCGCCCCCGTCGACGTACTGCGGGACCTGGGTGTTGCCGACCTCGATGACGTCAGGGCCGCCGTCGCCGCCGTCCTTGGCGTCGAGGGCCCTGGTGACCTTCGCGATCCCGGTCCAGTCCTGATGCGGGAGGTCGAGGGTGACGTCGGTGCTCGGCCTCGTACGCCTTCGTGAAGCGCTTCAGGAAGGCGTCGGACGCGCTGTCCCTGCATCAGCCACGCGGTGACCGTGCGACGGCCCGGTTCATCGCGGCAGGGCGCCGCACGCCGTGAGGAGCGTGCCGACACGACGGCTGAGGAACAGAGGGACAGCACGGCACGGCGGGGCTCACGGGGTCGTCTTTCTGCCTGCGGACAGGGAGGGTCGGCCCGACGTGGGGAAAGAGCGCGCTGCTCGTACCGGGTGTTGCTGGATTTTTGGTACAAATACCAATGCGCGGGTCAGAGTTACCGGGAAGTAAGTCCCGCCCCACGGGTCACCGCCCCTCGCGGATCCGTCGCCCTGCGGCACCGTGAAGCATGTCGAACCACACGTATCGCGTCACCGAGATCGTCGGCACCTCGCACGAGGAGCGTCGACCAGGCGATCCGCAACGGCATCGCGCGCGCTTCGCAGACCCTGCGCAACCTCGACTGGTTCGAGGTCACCCAGGTCCGGCCAGATCGTCGACGGGGAGGTCGAGCACTACCAGGTGGGCCTGAAGGTCGCCTTCCGCCTCGACGAGGGCGACTCAACCGCCCGGAGGCTCAGGGATCCCGAGGCCCCGGGAAGTCCCGGGCGGTCCCGATCCCTCAGGTCCGGCCGTCGCGTTCCTGCGCGTCCTTCAGCGCCGTCGACGTGCTCGCCCAGCGGGCCTGTACGACGCGGAACCCGGCGCGCTCCGCCCGTCGCAGACGAGTTCGTCGTCGTCGACGAGCATGCGCAGCTCACGGCCGCGTGATCCGGCGCAGCACGTCGAGCTCGTGCGCCGGGCGGGCCTGCGGTCGTCGTTGCGCCGCATGTGCAGCCGTCCTTCGGGCAGCTCCTGCGCGGCATGAGCCAGACCACGTGTCCCGTGCAGGCACCGCTCGCGCCGCCCGGTCCAGTGCACGACCTCGCACTCCCCCGGCGCTGCCGCGGGCGGCGCGATGCTCTGGCATGAGCGGCGGATCGCCCGGCGCGGCGGCGAGAGAAGGCGTCCCAGACCCGGCCGCGCCTCCAGGAAAGTGCCGGCGGTGCGCGGTTTCGGCGAGGCCCTGTCGAGTGGCCTTCGGAAGGACGGCGTATGAGTGAAGCCCGTCGCAGAGCCACGCGGCCTCACCAGCAGATCTCCCGGCCGGGCGCGAAGCGTGCGCGGGCTGATCCCGGCGGAGCCTTCCGCGTTGGCCCACAGCGTGACCACCGTGATCGAGGCAGACCCCGCTTCTCCGACCCGGGACCGCTCCCGCAACCGCGGAGATCTCACCGGCCTCCGAGGCTCCTGCGGGACACCGTCGCGTCGCTCGCCCAGCAGACCTGGAGCGCCTCGGGTACCACCGGGTGGGTCTGCCTTGCTACCACGGTGTGCCGGGCGTCGCCGGGTCCGCGCATGCGGTCGCGGCGACCGTCGCCGTCGCGCGGACTGGAGGCATCCGCGGCCGGCACCGGCGGCGTGATGCTGCCCAACCACCGAACCCCTGGTCGTGGCCGAGAGCAGTTCGGGGTCCTGAGTCGCTGCTCCCGCGGATCGACATGGGTCTCGGCCGCTCGGCTCGGCTTCACGGACGGCGTCCGCAGGGCGCGCGCCGGGACTGGGACGTGGCCGACGACTTCGCCGGCCAGCTCGACTGGGAACTGCTGGCGTACTTCACGGGCTCCGACGGCGCGCCGACAGGCACGTCCACGCCCGCCCCACCGAGGGCCCGACCGTCGCGCCGTTCAGCCTGGCTCGCGACGGGCGAGGGCGCCTCGAATCGCCGCCCGTGCGGGCCTGCCGACGGTCATCGGTCAGACTCTCCGCGGCCGGGAGGATGCTGCGCGGCATCGACCGGTACCGCGCCGAGTTCCGCCCGTCCGCGTGGGCCGCCGAGCCGGCGTACGTGATGATCTCCGGGACCGTCGCGGTCGCCGGCAGCGAACCGGAGGCGCGCCGTCTCCTCGTCCCCGAGGCCTGGTCGATGGCGCACCTCCCGCACGCACGGCATCGTTCCCGCCGCTGCCGCCGACCGGGAGCACGTCGCGGGCGCTGGACATGATGTTTTCGCAGAGGGCGCGAACTCCTGGTCCGGTCTGCGCGGTCACATCGTCGGCGCAGGGCAGCAGAGTCGCGGACGAGCTGGAGACCGTGATCAGGAGAGCGGCGCCCGGGAAGGTGCGACCGGTACGTACGACCCGCAGGGCCTCCTGGAGTCGTTCGGCGGCTGGCCGGGATCGCGCGGCTGACCCCGGCTGACGCTCAGGCCACCTTCAGCGCCCGCAGCAGCATCGGCAGCAGGCGTGCAACTCCCGCTGCCCAGTAGGCCCATCCGTGCGTCCGGGCGTAGAGTTCGTGGTGACGTGCCGGGCACCGACCGGTCAACTCGGCGGCGAGCGCCTGGTTCTGCCGGTTGAAGTCCGCTTCGAGGGCGCTGGTGACGCACCCGGCGCGCGGCGGCGGTGGTGCCGTCGCCGCACGAGAGAGGTACGGGCGGCGGCGAGCCGCTTCGCCAGGTGGTACGGGTCGTGCGCCGCCAGATGTCGCGCTGCGCGACGGGGTCGCCCCGGAGCGCCGCGGGTCGTCGCCCTGCCCGCGAAGAAGCCCTTGATGCGGTTCACCGGCTCGTCGTTCAGGGCGGGTGCAGGGCGGAGTACGCGGCGGTCGCCCGGAACATGCCCGGGTGCCGGGCCGCGTACAGGAGCGCGCCCTGTCGCCCATGGACGGTCCGGCCACGACGGCGGCTGCCCCGCGCCCCAGTCGCTTTCTCCAGGAGGCGGCGCAACTCCTGGAGTGTGGAAGGTCTCCCAGAGCCGGGTCGCCGCCCCGCGCCGTTGTTCCACCGGTCGCTGTACCAGCGTTCCAGCCCGCCTCCGGCATGACCACGAGGACGTCGCGCGGGCTCTCGATGCCGGCGACGTCGGTGCGGCTCGTCCACGAGGTGTAGTCGCCGCAGCAGCCGATGCAGCAGCGGCAGCCACAGCGTCGGCCAGGTGCCGGCCGCGGTCCTCCAGGTCCCAGCGGCGTCGGGCGTGAGCAGCCGGACGTGCACGGTCCGGCCGCCGAGCGCCGCCGACCGCACAGCCGTCGACCTGACGGTCAGTCACCTGCGTCACGGAGACGACCTCGGCGCCCGGCTTCGCGACCGGGGCGGCGAGCGCCGCCGGGGCGGGCGCCAGGGTGACCAGCAGTGCGGCGAGGACGAGCAGCAGGGATCTGACGCGGCGGACGGTGGCGACGGTCATGGCGGCTCCCGTGGTGCGGCGATCGGACGACGGACGACGGACGAGGCTGGAGCTCGGCGGGGAGTGGGGTCAGGGCAGGACCAACAGGGCGTCT
>NZ_JASERH010000086.1:0-36086 GCF_030766975.1 Streptomyces sp. KL116D
GCGCTCGCGCCCGGGCTGCCCGCGCTGGCCCTGGCGGCGGCGTGCGTGGGCCTCTTCGTCGCGCCGGCCCTGACCACGGCGTACCTGATCGCGGACGAGTCGGTGGACGACGGTTTCCGTACGCAGGCCGGGGCATGGGTCAACACGTCCCTGAACGCGGGCAGTTCGGCGGGCACGGCAGGAGTGGGCCTCCTGGTGGGCCACGCCCCGCTACCGCTCTGCTTCGCGGCAGCGGCCCTGGCCCCGCTGGCGACGGCACTGCTCCCGAAGGGCGGCGGATCACCGGCGGCAGCCGGCCCAAGGGCCAGCCGACCAAGCAGCTCCGCCACTTCAAGCCCCTCCGGCGATTGAGGAGCGGGGTCGGGGGCGGTGCCCCGAGACCGCACCCGCACTTTGAGCCCCTCCGGCGATTGAGGAGCGGGGTCGGGGGCGGAGCCCCGAGACCGCACCCCGGTGCGGGGCAACCGTCAGTCGTCGTCCGAGTCCGAGTCCGAGGACGACGACCGGTCCACGGTCACCGCACCCGACCGGAGGTCCACGTGCCAGTCACGCTGCGTCCCGTCCGCCGAGGTCGTCTCGACCTCCCAGACCCGGACCGCCCCGTCGTCGTCCGCGTCCACGGAGGTCACCGTGCCCTTGGCGGCACCGGCCCGGGCGGCGTCCGCGGCGGACGTCGACGCGTTCTTGAGCGCGTCGGCGACCCGCGCCGCCTCGGCCGCGTCGTCGCCGTCGTCATCGTCGTCGGCCTTCTCGACGTGCGACCCGAGGACCTTGCCCGTACCGGGGTCGACCTCGACGTGATGCCAGGTGCTGCCGGAGCCGATGACGTCGACGTCCCAGACGAGGCGGCCGTCGTCGGAGTCGAGGTCGGCGCCGGCCGCGACGCCCGACGTGTGCTTCAGGGCGGCGGCGATCGCGTCCTCGGCCTTGATCTTCGCGCCCTTCGCCTCGTTCGCGTTCTCCCGGGCGTCGCCGACACCGTCGTCGGTGACCCGCACGGTCGACCTCGACGGCTGGTCGTCGTCCGAGACGGCCACCGCGGTGGCGGTGCCCGCGCCCAGCAGGGCGACGGCGGCGATGGCGGAGATGACGGTCGTACGGCGCTTCATGAGGGTCTCCCTGTCGTTCTGCGGAGTTCGTGTCCGACGGGAACCAACCTGCCCGAGTGATCCTGAAGCCCCGCTGAAGGAGCCTGAAGAAGGCTTCAGGTTCGACCTGCCACCCTGGCCGCATGCGCTTGCTGATTGTCGAGGACGAAAAGCGGCTCGCCCTGTCGCTCGCCAAGGGGCTCACCGCCGAGGGCTACGCCGTGGACGTGGTCCACGACGGCTCGGAGGGGCTGCACCGCGCGAGCGAGGGGGCGTACGACCTGGTCGTCCTCGACATCATGCTGCCCGGCATGAACGGCTACCGGGTGTGCGCCGCCCTGCGCGCCGCGGGCCACGACGTGCCGATCCTGATGCTGACCGCGAAGGACGGCGAGTACGACGAGGCGGAGGGGCTGGACACCGGCGCGGACGACTACCTGACGAAGCCGTTCTCGTACGTGGTGCTCGTCGCGCGCGTGAAGGCGCTGCTGCGGCGCCGGGGGAGCGCGGGCAGCGCGTCCCCGGTGCACACGGTCGGGCCGTACGCGGTGGACACCGCCGCCCGCCGGGTCACGCACGCCGACGACGGTGAGGTCGCCCTGACGGCGAAGGAGTTCTCGGTCCTGGAGCAGCTCGTCGTGCGGGCCGGGGAGGTCGTGTCGAAGGGCGACATCCTGGAGCACGTGTGGGACTTCGCCTACGAGGGCGACCCGAACATCGTCGAGGTGTACGTCAGCGCGCTGCGCCGCAAGCTCGGCGCCTCCCTGATCAGGACCGTGCGCGGCGCCGGCTACCGCCTGGAGGTCCCGCGATGAGACGGGTCTTCGGCTCCGTACGCTCCCGCGCCGCCCTCGCCGCGACCCTCGTCGTCGCGGTCGCCCTGGTCGCGGCCGGCACGGCCGTGCTGCTCGCGCTGCGCTCCAACCTCACCGGACAGGCGGGCAGCGCCGCCGACTCCGGTGCGCGCAAGGTCGCCACCCAGCTGGCCACCGGCACCGCGCCGGACGCCCTCGACCTGGACAGCGACGACCGGCCGGTGCAGGTCGTCGACGAGGACGGACGGCTGGTGGCCGCGTCCGACGACCTGGAGGGGATCACCGGCACCGGCACGGGCGCCGTACGCCCCGAGGCCGCCGTCACCGACGACGACCACGGCGGCCGCGGCGAGGACGATGACGACGCGGGTGACGACGACGGCGGCCGTGGCAAGGTCTCGGACACGACGGAGTACGCCGACGGCACCGCCACCGTCGACGGTGACAGCGCCGACTACCGGTTCGCCGCGGTCGAGGTCGAGGACACCGCGTACGGCACGCTGACCGTGTACGCGGGCGCCCCGCTGGCGGCCGAACAGAGCGCCGTGTCCACGGCGTTGACGTCGATGCTGATCGGCTTCCCGGTGCTGCTCGTGGTCGTCGGCGGCGTCACCTGGCTGGTGACCCGGCGCGCGCTGCGGCCGGTGGAGGGCATCCGTACCGAGATGGCCGCCATCACCGCCTCCCAGGACCTGGGCCGCCGGGTGCCCGAGCCGGACACACATGACGAGGTCGCCCGGCTGGCCCGGACCACGAACGAGACGCTCGCGGCCCTGGAGGACTCGGTGGACCGTCAGCGGCGGTTCGTCGCGGACGCCTCGCACGAGCTGCGCAGCCCGATCGCCAGTCTGCGCACGCAGCTCGAAGTCGGCGCCGCCCACCCGGAGTTGCTCGATGTGGACGGCGCCGTCGAGGACACCGTGCGGCTGCAGGAGCTCGCCGCCGATCTGCTCCTGCTCGCCCGGCTGGACGCGGGCGAGCAGCCCGGCGGCGGCGATGTCGACCTGGTCGCCCTGGTCCGCGAGGAGCTGTCGCAGCGCGTCGGCGACCGGGTGCCGGTGGCCGTGACGGCACCGGGGCCGGCGCACGTCGCCGGATCCCGCGGCCAGTTGGCGAGGGTGCTGGGGAATCTGGTGGACAACGCGCAGCGCCACGCCCGTACCGCGGTGGACGTCACCGTGGGCACCGACGGGCGGTGGGTGACCCTCGCGGTCGCCGACGACGGTGGCGGCGTGCCGGAGGGGGAGCGGGCGCGGGTCTTCGAGCGGTTCGTACGGCTCGACGACGCGCGGTCCCGGGACGGCGGCGGGGCCGGTCTGGGGCTCGCCATCGCCCGGGACGTGGCCGAGCGGCACGGCGGCACGCTGACGGTGCGCACCGCGCCGCGGGGCGGGGCCCTGTTCGAACTCGGGCTGCCCAGGCTCCAGTAGGGAGCGTCACGGAGGAGGTCGGCGGTCCTCCGGATGCTCAGGTCTTCGCAATGGTCACGGTTTGCCGCGCTGCGAACGCAGGTGCTCGGCGATGGGTGTGAGCGCCTCGCGGAGGCTGCTCAGCGACTCCGCGGGGACGAGGTCCATGAAGTGCTGACGCACGGACGCCACGTGGTGCGGGGCGACCTTCTTCATGGTCTCGAAACCGAAGTCGGTGAGCACGGTGTACAGTCCGCGCCGGTCCGACTCGCAGTTCTCGCGGCGGACGAGGCCCGCGTTCTCCATCCGGGTGATCTGGTGCGAGAGCCGGCTCTTGGACTGCAGGGTCGCCGCAGCCAGGTCGCTCATCCGCATCCGGTGGTCCTCCGCTTCGGAGAGGTTCACCAGGATCTCGTAGTCGTTCATCGTCAGGCCGAACGGCTGGAGGTCCTTCTCCAGCTGGTAGTTCAGCAGCCGGTTGACCTCCAGGTGGGTGCGCCAGGCGCACTGTTCCTCGTCGGTCAGCCACGGGGTGGCCGTCTCGGTCTCCATGGAATCGATTCTACCTAAGAAGTTGAAAGGCGAACGAATGTGGGGGCTGTGACGCCTCCCACCTTGCGGCGCCCAGCGGAGCACGCAATGGGGTCACGCGTTCGACGTCACACTCCGCAGACTACCGCTCACAGCCCGAAGCGACGCTGGAGGTCGCCGAGCTGTCCGGGAAGGCGCGGTGCCGGTGACTGACCGGAGCCCGGCCCTCCTTGACCGCCGGGGACTCCTGCCTGGTGAGGTACGTCACCCGTCGCCACCTCGGGCATCAGTGCCTCGCTGGACTGCAGCAGTACCGTCCCGGCGCCCACGAACTCGAACTGGTGCTCCTCGCCGGAGACCCCGCCGATGCCTGTCATCGCACGTAGACCGCCGATCACGCCCGTCAGATACCCATGGTCGTAATGGTGGCAAGGTGACGGACAGTCAGCCCAGCCGACGAGGGCCTGTGGATCTACGCGGATAGGCGGTTCCATGAACACCACGGGACCGTTTGAAGCCGCGACGAATTTGCCGGTGCCAATGAGTGTCAGAAAGCCCGGCACGATCGACTGCTTGAGCGCGAGAGTTGGCTGAAAAGCGAGCAGATTGCCCGCCCGGATGGTCAGATTGCCGTCATCCAGGTCGTACGAGTTCACGTCGAAGGCCCGGTCGGCGAGCAGCATCTTGCCGCTGCCCTCCGCCACCACCCAGTCGCTCGCGTGCAGCGGGGAGTGGAACGAGGTACGGACGAGCCGGTCGAGCCGGCCGTGCCCGATGCCGTTGAAGTCGATCCGCCCGTAGTAGGCGATCATCTTGCCCTTCTGCAGGAACCACTGACCGCTCTTGAGTTCCACGCAGAAGGTGTACGCGTTGACGTTGTCGTCCACCGGCAACGTCATGGGGTCGAAGACCACAGGGCCGGTCACAGTTTCTCCTCCGAGGCCTGGACGTACACCGCACCGCTCCCGCTCAGCTCCAGCTGGAACGCCTCGCCGCTGCCCCGGCCCACCATGTCGCGCCAGCCGAGCGCCGTGGACAGCTTGTTGCGCACGTCGCCGTGGTGCGCGACGTACGCCTGCGGGTCGACGTGCACCGGGTTGTTCGGGGTGATGGGCACCTCGATCACCCCGCCGTGCGCCATCACGGCCACCCCGCCGTGCCCCTTGAGCGTCGTCGTGAACAGGCCCTGGCCGGTCACCTGGCCGCGCACCATGCCCATGACGCCGCCCTGCGCGCCCATGAACATGGTCCCCTGCTGCAGCGTCCCGTCGAAGGCGAGCAGCCGGTCGGCCTCCACGTACAAGGTGTCGCCGGACAGCGTGATCACCTGGACGTGGTGGCCGCCGTGCCCGAACAGCACGGTCCCGCTGCCCTCGACCGTCATCAGCGGCGTCGCCTCGTTCGCGACCCGCCGCCCGATCATGGACATCAACCCCCCTTGCCCGCCCTGCGCGTTGGGGGTGAAGGAGACCTCGCCCCGGTACGCGAGCATCGCGCCGCGCTGGCTGTAGAGGCGCTGCCCCGGGACGACGGTCGCCTCGATCATCTTCGAGTTGATCTCGCGGAAGGTCATGTCACACGTCCCCGGCGATCGTGTTGCGCTCACTGGGCTGCACATAGACGAGCCCGTCGCCCTCGAACCGGATCTGGAACGCCTCGCCGCCGCCTTCCCCCATGATCGTGCGGAAGGTGACGCCCGACTGGAACGACTGGTGCAGGTTCCCCTGGTGCGCGATGTACGCGCCCGGGTCGACCGTCAGCGGGTAGTCGCGGCTGACGCGCAGCACGACCGCCGGGCCGTCGCTCATGATCGCGGCCTGGCCGTGGCCCTCCACGGTCGTCGTGAACAGGCCGTTGCCCTGGGAGGCGCCGCGCATCCCCGTGAACGACGTGCCGGTACGCAGCCCGGCGTCCGTGCACAGCAGATTGCTCGCCTCGACGTACAGCTTGTCGCCGGTCAGCCCGACCAGGTTGATCTCGCTCGCCCGGTCCGCGAACCAGCAGGTCCCCTGACCCTTCACCTCCATCACGGTCATCTGCTCGCCCGTGATGCGGCGGGTCACCATCCCCCGTATCCCCTCGCCACCCCCGCTCAGCTTCTTGAACGCCATCCGGCCGTCGTACGCGACCATCGACCCGTTCTTCGCCTTGACGCTGTCGCCCGTCATGTCGACGGCCAGCATCTTGCTGCCCTGGAGTCGGAACGTTGCCACGAGGTCGAAGGTAGCCGCCCGGGGGAGGGTGCCGACAGGGTCCGAAGGCACGGGTGCCACAATGGGCAAACGCTTGTGCGTACATTCACAAGATCATTGCCCGCCCCTAGTCGCCGCTTCTGCCGAAGGTGCCCCGTGGACATCAAGACCGCCTCCGCCCTCCGCCGCCTCCGCCTGGTCTCCGCGCCCGAGGCCGTCTCCTTCATCCTGCTGCTCGTCTGCTCGGTCCTGAAGCGGACCACCGACTTCAACGCGGTGCCGGTGATGGGCATGGTGCACGGCGTGCTCTTCGTGCTCTACGTGATCTTCTGGGCGGACGCCTGGAACCGCGCGAAGTGGGGCATCGGCACGGCCGCGCTCTACTTCGTCCTGTCCGTGCTGCCCACCGGCGGCTTCTTCGCCGAGCGCAAGCTCAAGCGGGAGGCCGAGGACGCGGTGATCGCGTCCCGCGCGCGCAAGGAAGGGGTCGTGAACGCATGATCGTCGCCTTTTCCGTGACGCCGCTCGGGGTCGGCGAGGACGTGGGGGAGTACGTCGCCGACGCGGTGCGGGTCGTCCGCGAATCGGGTCTGCCCAACCGCACCGACGCGATGTTCACCTCGATCGAGGGTGAGTGGGACGAGGTCATGGACGTCGTCAAGCGTGCCGTCGCCGCGGTGGAGGCGCGGGCGCCTCGGGTTTCGCTGGTGCTGAAGGCTGATGTCCGGCCTGGGGTGACGGACGGTCTGACCTCGAAGGTGGAGACGGTGGAGCGCCACCTCTCCGCGTAGGGCGGGCGCTTTCCGGCTCCGTCCGCCTCGTTCCGCCGGTTCCCGGTCTGCGGGCCGGTGGGGCTTCTCGCGCCGTTCCCCGCGCCCCTGAGATGCAGGCCCTGCGGGCCGCATCTCCCCGATGGAGGCTGCGCGCAGCGCATGCCTTCAGGGGCGCGGGGAACGGCGCGATCAGCCCCCACCGGCCCGCAGATTCACCCGCGTTCCCCCATACCTCACTCGTACGCCGCTTCTGGTTCGACACGCCCACGAAAGTCACCTTTTGTGAGGGTATCGATACGCTCGATCACCAGAACCTGGAGGGCGCTGTGCGGCCTGAGGGCTACGACTACGACACCCACAGCAGACTCGCCGGGCCGCTCACCGAGCCGCCCCGCGACGGTAGTTACCGGGTGCAGTACATATCGCTCCTCTCCCGTGAGCCGCACCGAATACGAGCCGTCCTGCTGATGACGCTCGCGCCTCTGCTCACCGGAGTGCTGCTCGCCTATCTCGTCTGGCCCACCCACTGGGTGGAGCGCGAGGGCGGGGACCGCTGGCTCGTCGAGCTCGACATCGTGATGCTCGTCTCGATCGGTCTCATCGGGCTCTTCATGCTCGTCAACGTCACCTCGATCGCCCACGCGACGCTGGTCGCCAGGGACCCCGTACCGGTCGTCCCCGAGCAGGGCACCCGGGTCGCGTTCCTCACGACGTACGTCCCCGGCAAGGAACCCCTCGCGATGGTGCGCGCCACCCTCGAAGGGGCCGTGCGGATCACCCACGACGGACCGTTCGACGTCTGGCTCCTCGACGAGGGCGACGACGCGGCGGCCAAGGCCCTCTGCGCCGAGCTCGGCGTCCGCCACTTCACGCGCAGCGGCGTCCCGGAGTGGAACCAGAAGAAGGGTCCCCACAAGACCCGCACCAAGCACGGCAACTACAACGCGTGGCTCGCGATGCACGGCGCCGACTACGACTTCTTCGCGTCCGTCGACACCGACCACGTGCCGCTCCCCGAGTTCCTGGAGCGGATGATGGGGTACTTCCGCGACCCCGACATCGCCTTCGTCGTCGGCCCGCAGGTCTACGGCAACTACACGGCGCCGGTCACCAAGGCCGCCGAGTCCCAGCAGTTCCTCTTCCACGCGCTGATCCAGCGGGCCGGCAACCGCTACCGGGCCCCGATGTTCGTCGGCACCAACAACGTCGTACGGATCTCCGCCCTGAAGCAGATCGGCGGCCTCGTCGACTCGATCACCGAGGACATGGCGACCGGCTTCGAGATCCACCGCCACAAGAACCCGGCCACCGGCCACAACTGGCGCTCCGTGTACACGCCGGACGTGCTCGCGGTCGGCGAGGGCCCGGCGTCCTGGACCGACTTCTTCACGCAGCAGATGCGGTGGTCGCGCGGCACGTACGAGACGCTGTTCAAGCAGTACTGGAAGGCGCCGTTCAGCATGCCGCCCGGCCGGCTGTTCTCGTACTCGATGATGCTCTTCTACTACCCGATGACGGCCGTCAACTGGTTCCTCGGCGTGCTGAGTTGCGTGCTGTTCCTGTGGTTCGGCGCGTCCGGCACCGAGGTCTCCGCGTCCGTCTGGCTGATGCTGTACTCCGACGCCGCCGCCCTGCAGATCGGCCTCTACCTCTGGAACCGGCGGCACAACGTGTCGCCGCACGAGCCGGAGGGGTCCGGCGGCCTGGCCGGGATGGCGATGTCGGCGATCTCCGCGCCCATCTACCTGAAGTCGTTCGGCGCGGCCCTGCTGCGCCGCCCCAGCCGCTTCGTGGTCACCCCCAAGGGCGGCGACGCCAGCCCCGACCGGCTGCTGACCTTCCGCATCCACCTCTTCTGGGCGGCCGTGCTCGCCGCGTCCCTCGCGGCGTCCGTCGTCCTCGTCCACACCCACGTCGCCATGCGCACCTGGGCGGTGCTCGCCCTGTGCATCGCGCTCGCCCCGGTCGCCGTGTGGGCCGTCACCCAGCGCCGCGCCGCCCGCGCCGCCCAGGCCGGACCGGCCCAGGCCCGGGCCGTGGCCCCCGCGCCGCCCGCCCCCACCCGGGTCTCCAGCACGACGAGCACAGGAGGGAACTGATCCATGGCGTTCAAGGCGTACAGCCCTTCCAAACGCATGAAGAAGACGGTCCTGGGAGCGGGCGGCATCGCCCTCCTCGTCGGTCTCAACGCCCCGGCCGCCTGGAACTTCGCGTCCGAGCAGTACTACGACTGGAAGATCGCCCAGCCCGGCTACAAGGCCACGTACGGCTCGTGGTCGTCGGTCGACATCCCGAAGGAGTTCCGCACCAACGCCATCCACGCGGCCCTGCTGCACACCGGCAAGGTGCTGATCGTCGCGGGCTCGGGCAACGAGCAGAAGAAGTTCGACGCCGGGTCCTTCGACACCATCCTGTGGGACCCGACGGCGAACACGTTCAAGAAGATCGCCACGCCCGTGGACTTCTTCTGCTCGGGCCACGCCCAGCTCCCCGACGGACGGCTCCTGGTGGCGGGCGGCACCGCCCGCTACGAGCTGCTCGACGGCGAGGTGAAGAAGGCCGGCGGCGGCATGCGGGTCAAGAACGAGAACCCCGACAAGCCGATCGTCCTGAAGAAGGGGACGAAGTTCCGCTCGCCGTCGGGCGTCGAGTACGTGTCGAAGTTCGACGTCACCGTGCCCAAGGCCAAGCGCAGCTTCGACATCACGTACAACCGGGCCGGCGTCATGCAGCCGTGGAAGACGAAGATCAAGGCCAGCGAGGCCCGCGTCTTCGTCGAGGCGGCGACGGGCGGCAAGCAGTTCGTCACCGACAAGCAGGCCCAGTACGAGATCGAGGGCCTCAAGGGCGACGACGCGGACAACACGTACGGGCTCTCCGAGAAGATCACCATGGACAAGCAGGACTTCCAGGGGATCAAGGCGGCCTACGAGTTCGATCCCGTCGCCGAGAAGTACGTGCCGGTCGACCCGATGGAGAAGGCCCGCTGGTACCCGACGCTCGTCGGTCTGGAGGACGGCAAGGTCCTCGCGGTCTCCGGGCTCGACGACGTCGGCGTCATCGACCCCGGCGACAACGAGATCTACGACCCGAAGACCAAGAAGTGGACGATGGGGCCCAAGCGCTACTTCCCCACGTATCCCGCCCTCTTCCTCACCAAGGGCGGCAAGCTCTTCTACCCGGCGTCCAACGCCGGGTACGGGCCCGCCGACAAGGGCCGCGAGCCGGGCCTGTGGGACCTGAAGACCAACAAGTTCCAGAAGGTGCCGGGCCTCGCCGACATGGACCAGACGGAGACGTCGGCGTCCCTGCTGCTGCCGCCGGCCCAGGACCAGAAGGTCATGATCATGGGCGGCGGCGGGGTCGGCGAGTCCGAGAAGGCCACGTCGCGCACCGCGGTCATCGACCTCAAGGAGGACAACCCGTCCTTCAAGACCGGTCCCCGGCTGCCGCAGGGCACCCGCTACCTGAACAGCGTGATCATGCCGGACGACTCCGTCTTCACGTCGAACGGCTCCTCGGACTACCGCGGCCGCAGCGCCAGCAACATCCTCAAGGCGCAGTTCTACGACCCCAAGGACAACGCCTTCCACGAGGCGGCGTCCCCCCGGGTCGGCCGCAACTACCACTCCGAGGCGCTGCTGCTGCCCGACGGCCGCGTGGCCACCTTCGGCTCCGACCCGCTCTTCGACAACGAGCAGAACACCAAGCTCGGCCACTTCGAGCAGCGCATGGAGATCTTCACGCCGCCCGCCCTGCACCGGGGCGGCGACAAGCGCCCGGTCATCGGCGAGGGTCCCGAGACCCTGCCGGACGACCACCGGGCCACGTACCGGACGGCCCAGGCCGACCGGATCGTCAAGGCGCGCCTGATGCGCCCGTCCGCCGTGACGCACACGACGGACGTGGAGCAGCGGTCGATCGACCTTGGCCTGAAGAAGGGGAACGGCGAGGTGACCGTGGACGTCCCGACGGACACGGCGCTGGTCCCGCCCGGCTGGTACATGCTGTTCGTGACGGACGCGGACGGCGTCTCGTCCCAGGCCAAGTGGGTCCAGGTGAAGTAGGCCGGGACCGGGCGGGGCCGGACGGGACCGGACGGGACCGGGCGATACCGCCCAGGGCCTCAGGACTGCGCGTTGCGGGCGAGCCCCAGCGCGTACTCCGCCCACCAGGTGCCCGCTCCGGGTCCGCCCCGGCAGGTGCCGTCCGACTCGCCGGGCCGCTTGACCCAGAGGTACGCGTCGATCAGCGGGTCGCCCGTCTCGGTGGTCGGCGCGGAGCCGAGGGCGCGGCCCGGCGGGTTGCACCAGGCGTCCGCGCCGCCGTCGGCGTACGGGCCGACGCCGTTGCGGCTGGTGTCCACCACGAAGTGCGTGCCGCCGAGCAGCTCCGACAGCCGGCGGCCGTACGTCCGGCTCGCCTGGTCCGTCTGGAAGTTGGAGACGTTCAGGGAGAACCCGTCGGCCCGGGCGACGCCGGCCCGCTGCAGCGGTTCGACGAGCTTGGCGGCGTCCGGGATCCACGCCGGGTTGCCCGCGTCGACGTACACCTTGGTGTTCGGCTGCTTCTTCAGCCGGTCGATCGCCGCCGACATCAGCTCGTAGCGCTGCTCCTGGTACTCGGCCGGGGTGCAGCCGTCGACGATGTGCCCGAGCGCGTCGGGCTCCAGGACGACGACCGCCTTCGCGTCGCCGATGCCCGCCGCGAACGCGTCGATCCACTGGTAGTAGAAGTCCGGGGTGTGCGCCCCGCCCGCGGAGTGCTGCCCGCAGTCCCGGTGCGGAATGTTGTACGCGACCAGGACCAGCGTCTTGTCCGTCTTTTTCGCCTGCGCGCCGGCCGCGGCGATCGCGGGCCGGGGGAAGTCGCCGGGCGCCCACATCGCCTGCGGGTGCTGGGCGATGCGGCGGATCACGGCGGCGTCCGAGGCGCGGCCCTGCCGTTGCCACCGGTCGGCCTGGACGGCGGCGTCCGACGCGGGGTCGACCCAGAAGGGGGAGGAGTCGGCGGAGCCGGTGGGGGCGGTCTGGCCGGCGGGTTCGGCGGCGGAGTCGCGGCCGCCGCCGGTGTCGTCGGAGCAGCCGGTGGCGAGGGCGGACAGGAGGAGTGCGGCGGCCGCGAACGCGAGGGCGCGGGTGGTGCGGGCCGGTGTGCGGACGGACGGGACGGGCATCCTGCCCCCTGGTTCGGAGCGCGGGCAATTCCGGCAATCGTTGCATAAGGGACCATCGGTCCCGGGGATTGCCGTCGCACCGCACCGGTGGGGCGGTGCGACGATCGGCCAAAGGGCGAGACGGGGCTGACCACCATATGACCGGCCGGTAAGGTCGGGGACGTGCCGAAGCCGCTCAGTCTTGCCTTCGATCCGATCGCCCGCGCCGACGAACTCTGGAAGCAGCGCTGGGGGTCCGTGCCGTCCATGGCCGCGATCACCTCGATCATGCGCGCGCACCAGATCCTGCTCGGCGAGGTCGACGCGGTCGTCAAGCCGTACGGGCTGACCTTCGCGCGCTACGAGGCCCTGGTCCTGCTCACCTTCTCCAAGGAGGGCGAGCTGCCGATGTCGAAGATCGGCGAGCGCCTCATGGTCCACCCGACGTCCGTGACGAACACGGTGGACCGGCTGGTCAGGTCCGGCCTCGTCGACAAGCGCCCCAACCCGAACGACGGCCGCGGCACGCTCGCCACCATCACCGACAAGGGCCGCGAGGTCGTCGAGGCCGCCACCCGTGACCTCATGGCGATGGACTTCGGCCTCGGGGTGTACGACGCGGACGAGTGCGGCGAGATCTTCGCGATGCTGCGCCCGCTGCGGGTGGCGGCGAGCGACTTCGACGACGAGTGACGAGGGCCACCGGGCCCGCTTCAAGATCGAGCAAAACGGGCGGTTACGCTCGACCCATGAAGAAGAGCGTGCTGACCCGCTACCGCGTCATGGCCTACGTAACCGGTGTGCTCCTGGTGTTCCTGTGCCTCGGCATGATCGCCAAGTACGCGTTCAAGATGGACGGCGCCGCTGACGTGACGCAGGTCGTCGCGATCGCGCACGGCTGGCTGTACGTCGTCTACCTGGTCTTCGCCTTCGACCTGGGCTCCAAGGCGAAGTGGCCGGTCGGCAAGCAGCTGTGGGTGCTGATCGCGGGCACCATCCCGACCGCCGCCTTCTTCGTGGAGCGCAAGGTCTCCGCGGAGCTGGAGGCCAAGGTCGCCGACGACGGCGCGAACCTCGCCAAGGCCTGATCCGAACGCCGTGCGACACCCCCTCGTCGACGCCGCCCACCGGCTCGCCGAGGGGGTGCTTGCGCCTGCCGCCGAGGCGCACGACCGCGACGGCGTCACCCGCGCGGCGATCGACGCCGTGAAGGCGTCCGGCGTACTCGGCGTCAACGCGCCCGCCGCGTACGGGGGCTGGGACGCGCCGGCCGCGGTCGGCCGGGAGGTCGCCGAGATCCTCGCGGGTGCGTGCTGCTCCACGTTCTTCGTGCAGGCGCAGCACCACACCCCCGTACGCCTCCTCGCCGACGGCGCGCACGCGGCTCGCGAGCGCCGGCTGCGCCCGCTCTCCGAAGGCACGGCCCTGGCCGGTGTCGCCTTCTCGCACCTGCGTGCCTTCCCGGAGCTGCCGGTGCGCGCGACCCCGCTGCCCGGCGGCGGTCTGCGCTTCGACGGGCGCGTGCCCTGGTACACCGGCTGGGGCCTGAACGACGTGTTCCTGCTCGGCGGTGCCACGGACGGCGGCGAGGTCGTCTTCGCGGTCGCCGAACCGCGCGCACAGCCAGGACTCACCCCCACGCGGCCGCTCCGGATGGCCGCGCTCACCGGCACCCGCACGGTCGGCCTGACCCTCGACGGGCTCACGGTCCCGGCCGACGCCGTCGTGATCCGGCAGCCGTACGAGGAGTGGGCGCGGGCCGACCGCCCCAAGAACACCAACACCAACCCCGCCGTCCTCGGCGTCACCCGGGCCGCCCTCGACCTGCTCGACGCGTCGGGCGACGACGGGGCGGAGGAGACCGCGGGCGTTCTGCGCGCACGCCTCGACGCCGTGCGCCGCGCCGCGTACGCCCTCGTCGACGAGGTGCCGGCGGGGGAGTGCCTGACGGACCGGCTCGCCGTGAAGACGCGCGCGTACGACCTCATGCGGGCGGCGGCCACGGCCGCGGTCGTGGCCGGCGGCGGCCGCGCGCTCGGCCTCTCCGCGCCCGCGCAGCGGCTCGCCCGCGAGGGCCTGTTCCTCCTGGTGCAGGGGCAGACGGCGGACGTGCGCGGCGCGCATCTGGCGGCGCTGCGGGCCTGAGGACGGCCCCCAGGGGTGATCCTTCGCCTTGGGCCATCGACTTTTACTAGGACGTCCTAGTAAATTCGAGGGTATGGACGCTGACGCGATCGAGGAAGGCCGCCGACGCTGGCAGGCCCGTTACGACAAGGCCCGCAAGCGTGACGCGGACTTCACCACGCTCTCCGGAGATCCGGTCGACCCCGCCTACGGGCCGCGGCCCGGGGACACGTACGAAGGCTTCGAGCGGATCGGCTGGCCCGGCGAGTACCCGTTCACCCGCGGTCTGTACCCGACCGGGTACCGGGGCCGGACCTGGACCATCCGCCAGTTCGCCGGGTTCGGCAACGCCGAGCAGACGAACGAGCGCTACAAGATGATCCTGGCGAACGGCGGCGGCGGGCTCTCCGTCGCCTTCGACATGCCGACGCTGATGGGCCGCGACTCGGACGACCCGCGCGCGCTCGGCGAGGTCGGCCACTGCGGTGTCGCGATCGACTCGGCGGCCGACATGGAGGTCCTGTTCAAGGACATCCCGCTCGGCGACGTCACGACGTCGATGACGATCAGCGGTCCGGCGGTCCCCGTCTTCTGCATGTACCTCGTCGCGGCGGAGCGCCAGGGCGTCGACCCCGGCGTCCTGAACGGCACGCTCCAGACCGACATCTTCAAGGAGTACATCGCGCAGAAGGAGTGGCTCTTCCAGCCCGAGCCGCACCTGCGCCTCATCGGCGACCTGATGGAGCACTGCGCCGCCGCCATCCCCGCGTACAAGCCGCTCTCGGTCTCCGGTTACCACATCCGCGAGGCGGGCTCGACGGCCGCGCAGGAGCTGGCGTACACGCTGGCCGACGGATTCGGGTACGTGGAGCTGGGGTTGAGCCGCGGGCTCGACGTGGACGTCTTCGCGCCCGGCCTCTCCTTCTTCTTCGACGCGCACGTCGACTTCTTCGAGGAGATCGCCAAGTTCCGCGCGGCCAGGCGCATCTGGGCGCGCTGGATGCGGGACGTGTACGGGGCGACGAGCGAGAAGGCGCAGTGGCTGCGGTTCCACACGCAGACCGCGGGCGTCTCGCTGACCGCGCAGCAGCCGTACAACAACGTCGTACGGACCGCGGTCGAGGCCCTCGCCGCCGTGCTCGGCGGCACCAACTCCCTGCACACGAACGCCCTCGACGAGACCCTCGCCCTGCCGAGCGAGCAGGCGGCGGAGATCGCGCTGCGCACGCAGCAGGTCCTCATGGAGGAGACCGGCGTCGCCAACGTCGCGGACCCGCTGGGCGGTTCCTGGTACGTGGAGCAGCTCACCGACCGCATCGAGGCGGACGCCGAGAAGATCTTCGACCAGATCAAGGAGCGCGGGCTGCGGGCGCACCCGGACGGGCAGCACCCCATCGGGCCGATCACGTCCGGCATCCTGCGCGGCATCGAGGACGGCTGGTTCACCGGGGAGATCGCGGAGTCGGCGTTCCAGTACCAGCAGTCCCTGGAGAAGGGCGACAAGCGGGTCGTCGGGGTCAACGTCCACCACGGGTCCGTCACCGGCGACCTGGAGATCCTGCGGGTCAGCCACGAGGTCGAGCGGGAGCAGGTGCGGGTCCTGGGTGACCGGAAGGGGGGCCGGGACGACGCGAAGGTGCGGGGCGCGCTGGACGCGATGGTCGGTGCCGCGCGCGACGGGTCCAACATGATCGGGCCGATGCTGGATGCGGTGCGGGCGGAGGCGACGCTCGGCGAGATCTGTGGTGTGCTGCGTGATGAATGGGGCGTGTACACGGAGCCGGCCGGCTTCTAGCGCCCACCCGACCCGGGCCACGCCCACGCGCCGCGACCGCACCTGTTTGTCCGCCGGGTGCGGCTGCGTGGGGCTTCTCGCGCAGTTCCCCGCGCCCCTGAAAGCCGGCTTCGCGCCGTGGCCACCACTGTTTGTTCGCCGGGTGCGGGTCTCGTCGTGGTTGCTCGCGCAGTTCCCCGCGCCCCTGAGATGCGCACCCTTCGGGTGGCATCTCCCCGGCGGGGGAAGGCTGCGCGCAGCGCATGCCTTTCAGGGGCGCGGGGAACTGCGCGAGAAGCCCCACCGGCCCGCAGTCGAGCAACGAACCCGTCGTGCCGAGTTCTTACTCGGACGCCGCCGACAGGCCGCCCAGGAGGAGGGCCGTGAAGCGGCGGACCCAGTCCGCGTCCACCGGCTCCGCGCTGACCAGCGTCCGGTGCACCACGGCCCCGGCCGCCACGTCGAAGATGAGGTCCGCCGTCTCCGCGGCCACACACGGATCCGCCGGCACCGGCAGCTCACCGCGCCGCTCGGCCCGCGCCCGCCCCTCCAGGACGAGACGTTTCTGCCGGTCCACGATCGACGTACGGATCCGCTCCCGCAGCGGCGCGTCCCGGGTCGACTCCGCGACGACCGCCATCAACGCCGTCTTCGTCTCAGGCCGGTCCAGGATCGCCGCGAACTGAAGCACCACGCCCTCGATGTCCGCGGCCAGCGACCCGCGGTCGGGCAGCTCCAGCTCGTCGAAGAGCACCGCCACCGCGTCCACGACCAACTCGTTCTTGCCCGCCCAGCGGCGGTACAGGGTCGTCTTGGCGACCCCGGCGCGCGTCGCCACGTCCCCCAGCGTCAGCTTCGACCAGCCGAGGTCCACCAGGGCCGCACGCGTCGCCTCCAGGATCGCCTCGTCCGCGGCGGCGGACCGGGGGCGACCTGTACGGGAGGGCGTGTGGCTCTGCATGGTCGACGACCATACCGGCCGGTAGGAAGAAAGGCCTCCGCGCGCGCCGCGTGAGGCAGATCACCGGGGCCGCGGCCCACGGGCCACCCCTCGACAGTTACGCTACGACCCGTAGCGAAAGCTCGAACTCGTACGACCGCCCCGGTTCTGCACCCCGGGCCGGCCACGACGAGCGGCAACCACAGGTGCCGGGTGGGGACCCGGCGCCGAGCACCCGGCCGAGTCCGCTCCGTAGACCTCGCAATCCGGCGGGAGGTCACGGAGGCGGACCCGGCCCACAACCGTCCGCGGAAGGGGGAGACTGTACGCATGCAGCCACGGAACATGTCCATGAGCGGAGTCGTCGACCTCGCCGCGGTGAAGGCGGCCCAGGAGGCCAGGGCGAAGGCGGAGCAGGCGCGCGCCGAAGCGGCCCGGCAGGGCGGCGGTCCTTCCGCCGTGCCCCCGTCGAGCCTTGTCATCGACGTAGACGAAGCGGGTTTTGAACGCGACGTCCTGCAGCGCTCCACCGAGGTGCCCGTCGTCATCGACTTCTGGGCCGAGTGGTGCGAGCCCTGCAAGCAGCTGAGCCCGCTGCTGGAGCGGCTCGCCGCCGAGTACAGC
This sequence comes from Streptomyces sp. KL116D, assembly GCF_030766975.1. Taxonomy (NCBI): domain Bacteria; kingdom Bacillati; phylum Actinomycetota; class Actinomycetes; order Kitasatosporales; family Streptomycetaceae; genus Streptomyces; species Streptomyces sp. KL116D. The sequence continues at coordinate 17,426 of NZ_JASERH010000086.1, forward strand.
GGCCGCTTCGTGCTCGCCAAGATCGATGTCGATGCCAATCAGATGCTGATGCAGCAGTTCGGGGTCCAGGGGATCCCGGCCGTCTTCGCCGTCGTGGCCGGACAGGCGCTGCCGCTCTTCCAGGGCGCCGCGCCCGAGGCCCAGATCCGCGGCACGCTCGACCAGTTGATCCAGGTCGCCGAGGAGCGCTTCGGTCTCACCGGGATCGCGGTCGACACCGATGCGGAGGGTCCGGCACCGGTCGTGGAGGCTCCGGCCGGCCCGTACGACGCGCTGCTCGAAGCCGCCGTGCAGGCCCTTGACGCGGGTGACCTCGCGGGCGCCGTCCAGGCGTACAAGAACGTGCTGTCGGACGACCCCGGCAACACCGAGGCCAAGCTCGGCCTCGGCCAGGCCGAACTGCTCCAGCGCGTGCAGGGCCTCGACCCGCAGGCCGTGCGCAAGGACGCCGCCGAGAAGCCCGGTGACGTACAGGCGCAGATCGCGGCCGCCGATCTGGACCTGGTGGGCGGTCACGTCGCGGACGCCTTCGGCCGGCTCGTCGACGCGGTGGCCCGCTCGGCCGGTGACGACCGGGAGGCGGCGCGCGTCCGTCTGCTCGAACTGTTCGAGGTCGTGGGGGGCGACGACCCGCGCGTGACCACGGCGCGTACGGCTCTGGCCCGGGTTCTCTTCTGAGCCGTCAGTGACCTGTTCTTAAACGCCACGGCTTGTGGTGCCGGGGTGAAAGTTCTGCCACCAGGGGCACACAGCGGCCGCGCTTTACCAAAACTTGGTAATCGCGGCCGCTGTTACTTGGAGTAAGTCGGGGGCCTTCTTCTGCCCTGTTCCGTGCCGGATTCAACCGGTTTCGTAACTCCCTTGACAGCACCCAGCGTTGCCGCCCGATGCCGGGCGGTCGTGGTTCGGTTATCCGTCCGTTACCCGTGAGTAACGAACCCCCTTGTGCGAGCGACGGGAATGCACCACGATCGGGCACGCTCGGTCCACTCCCCACCGTCCGACAGCCATTCGGGACGTGGGGTCCTTGGGTCCCCACCGGGCAGGTCGACGGCGAACCAAGGGGAGCGTCGCCGGCCTAGGACAGGGGGGTCTCAGCCGTCCGGCTGGGCCTGTCCGGCAGGTTGCGCGTGATGGCTCAGGTGCGACCAGTGGTTGTCGCTCGGGGGTGATCGCCGGTGATCAAGGTGCGGATGCGCCTCCGATGCGGGCGCTCTCCTTCCCGAGGACGTAGCACTTCTCCCATCCCTGCCCGGCTGAGCCGCCGCAAGGGGCAGTCAGGGCCGGAGATGTACGTCCGAGAAGGAGGAACAGTCATGAATTCCGTGACTCGTGGCGGAACCAGATGGAAGCGGTTCGCCGTAGTCATGGTGCCGAGCGTCGCGGCGACTGCCGCGATAGGCGTGGCCCTGTCCCAGGGTGCGCTCGCGGCATCGTTCAGTGTGTCGGGTCAGTCGTTCAAGGTGACGGCGGACTCGCTCGATGGCAAGGGCTTCGTCCAGTACGGGGCCATCGACTCCGGTAAGACGGGTACTCACCCCGTCGCCGTCGTCGGCATGAAGTCCGCGACGATCAACAACCTCTGCCAGTCCGTGGTTGTGCCCGTCCCGGTCTTCGGCGACGTGTCGATGAAGCTGTCGGCCGGTGCCGACAAGAGCAACCCCGTGGAGGCCAAGACCCTCTACATCGACGCCGATGACCTGAAGGCCGATGCGACCTTCGAGAACATCGACATCGGTGTGGCGGCGGGCGACGCGGCCAAGGGCCCTGGCATCGCCAAGGGTGACAAGGCCGACCCGAACTCGTTCGCCCAGCAGGCCGACTCGGTGCACTTCGAGAACGTCCAGCAGCGGGCGTGGGCCACCACGGCCGGCACCTTCAAGCTCTCGGGCCTCAAGATGAGCGTCAAGAAGGGCAAGCACGAGTGCTACTAGGCCGTCGGGGTCCGCTCGCGGGCCCGGGTCTTGGCATTTGATGCGCTGAACGGCCGGGCGCGGGGGCGCAAGGGAGAAGACCCCGGGCCGTCCCCGTGCCCGTATCCGGACAGCCACCGTCACCACAGAACAACGCCATTCCCGAGGAGCTGTACGACATGAGCGCCGAAGCGCACGCAGGACTGGGCACGAAGCTTGGTCACATGCGCCACTCGTTCCGAGGGTGGCGCGGTCAGCGCCCATTCTGGGGTGGTCTGCTGTCGATCCTCGGCGGCATTCCCATCATGTACTTCCCGTACGCGAACCTGACGCTGGGCAGCATGACGATCCGGATGGCCACCACGGCCGGTGCCGGTTCGCTCATCATCGGCGTCCTGCTCGTCGTGCTCGGCCTGACGATGTGGTTCCAGCCGCACTCCCGGGTGTTCGCGGGTGTGGCGGCGATTCTTCTCGCCCTGGTCTCCCTGGTGGTCTCCAACTTCGGTGGCTTCGTCATCGGCTTCCTGCTCTCCCTGCTCGGCGGTGCCCTCGGCATCTCCTGGGCGCCGGGCAGGCCGCAGGCCGCGACAGCCGCTCCCGGCGGTGACGGGACCGGGTCGGACGACGCCGCTCCGGTGCCGCCGATCGAGGGCGCCACTTACCAGGTCGCGGGCGCAAACGACGACGTGTCAGGGACGAGCCCGGACAACGGGACGAACGGGAGGCACCGTGCCGGCTGACGAGGTGCACCACGAGGACTCCGTGATGGAGTCCCGTGCGAGAACCGGGCCGCGGCATGCAGCACCGAGGAAGCATCTGTTCACCAGGCTGCACATGCCCGCGGGCAAGGCGATAGCCATCGCGGCCATGCCCACGGCCGTACTGATGGGGCTCGGTCTGACGCCCACGCTGGCGTCGGCCAAGGACAATCCGACGAAGTTCTCGGCGGACGACTACAAGGCGTGCGCCGACGCGATCGAGGCGGAGAAGGACGGCAAGACCGCCCCGGACGAGAAGGAGACGGCCACGCCGACTCCTTCGCCGTCGGCTTCGGCGAGCAAGGACAGCGGCAAGGACACCGGTACGGGCTCCGGCTCGGACTCCGGCGCGGACGACAAGGAGACGGCCACCCCGACTCCCGCCCCGTCCGCGACCGGCGGGACCGGCTCCGGCTCGGACGACGGCAAGGACGCGGCCACGCCGACGCCCTCGCCGTCCAAGACCACCAACCCGCTCGACCCGCTGGGCGTCGGTGACGCCCTCAAGGACCTGCTCACGCCGGACGAGAAGGAGACGGCCACGCCGACTCCGTCCCCGTCCGCATCCGGGTCCACCGCGTCGAAGGACGTGGGCGACGCGGTGAAGGACACGGTCGACACGGTCGAGGGCACGGTCAAGGACACGACCGACAAGGCCGGGGACGCCGTCAAGGACACCGCGGACGGCCTGGACAAGGCGACCGAGGAGGCCGCGAAGGCCGCCGAGGAAGCCAAGGACGCGGCCACGCCGTCGCCGAGCGCGAGCGGCATACCGGACGACTGCCCGGTGGCCACGGACGCGGCCGGCGCCGACGAGGACACTCCGGCCCAGCTGCCGGACACCACCTGGAAGTTGGAGGCCAGCTCGCTCCTGCTCAAGGGCGCGGACTACAAGGGCCTCGTCGACGTCCGGATGGCCGACGGCAGCACCAAGCGCGTCATGAAGTACATCATCTCGGACGGGACCGACATCGGGGATCTGCACCAGATCGCCGCGGGCCCGAACGGCAAGTACTTCCACATCCGCGCGGACAAGGGCTCCACGTCCACGATCCGCAACGGGAAGACGACGATGTACACGGAGGAGCTCTCGGGCAATCTGCTCGGGCTCATCCCGATGACGTTCAACGCGAAGAACCCGCCGCCGATCAACCTGCCGATCCTGTACTTCACCAACGTGAAGGTCACGCAGGCCGCGCAGTTCGGTGGCACCCTGCACGTGCCGGGTCTGCACACCACGGTCGAGGACAGCTGACCGTACGCACCACAGACGCCGAGGGCGCCCCCTGTCTCGTACAGGGGGCGCCCTCGGCGTTCGTGCGGGGGAGGCGGGTCAGTCGCGCTCGCCGCCGCCCAGGTGGTGCACCCGGACCATGTTCGTGGTGCCGGGGACGCCGGGGGGCGAACCGGCCGTGATGACCACGGTGTCGCCGTCGTTGAAGCGGTTCAGCTTCACCAGCTCGGCGTCGACCAGCTCGACCATCTCGTCGGTGGAGTCCACGTGCGGCACGACGTACGTCTCCACGCCCCAGGTCAGCGACAGCTGGTTGCGGGTCGACTCGTCCGTGGTGAACGCCAGGATCGGCTGGCAGGCGCGGTAGCGGGAGAGCCGCCGGGCCGTGTCGCCGGACTGCGTGAAGGCGATCAGCGCCTTGCCGTCCAGGAAGTCCGCGATCTCGCACGCGGCGCGGGCCACCGAACCACCCTGCGTACGCGGCTTCTTGCCGGGCACGAGCGGCTGCAGGCCCTTGCTGAGCAGCTCCTCCTCGGCCGCCTTGACGATCTTCGACATCGTCTTGACGGTCTCGATCGGGTAGGCGCCCACGGACGACTCGGCGGACAGCATGACCGCGTCGGCGCCGTCCAGGATCGCGTTGGCCACGTCGGACGCCTCGGCGCGCGTGGGGCGCGAGTTGGTGATCATCGACTCCATCATCTGGGTCGCGACGATCACCGGCTTGGCGTTGCGGCGGCACATCTCCACGAGGCGCTTCTGCACCATCGGGACCTTCTCGAGCGGGTACTCGACGGCGAGGTCGCCACGGGCCACCATCACCGCGTCGAACGCCGCGACGACGCCCTCCATGTTGGCGACGGCCTGCGGCTTCTCCACCTTGGCGATGACGGGGACCCGGCGGCCCTCCTCGTCCATCACCTTGTGGACGTCCTTCACGTCGTTGGCGTCGCGCACGAAGGACAGGGCGACCATGTCGCAGCCCATCTTCAGGGCGAAGCGCAGGTCCTCGATGTCCTTCTCGGACAGGGCCGGCACGTTGACGGCCGCGCCCGGCAGGTTGATGCCCTTGTGGTCGGAGATGACCCCGCCCTCGATGACGATCGTCCTGACCCGGGGGCCGTCGATGTCGGTCACCTTGAGCTCGACGTTGCCGTCGTTGATCAGGACCGGGTCGCCCTTGGAGACGTCACCGGGAAGCCCCTTGTACGTCGTGCCACAGATCGACTTGTCACCGGGGACGTCCTCGGTGGTGATGGTGAACTCGTCACCGCGCACCAGCTCGACGGGGCCCTCGGCGAAGGTCTCCAGGCGGATCTTCGGCCCCTGGAGGTCGGCGAGCACGCCCACCGCGCGGCCCGTCTTCTCGGCGGCCGCGCGGACGCGGTCGTAGCGGCCCTGGTGCTCGGCGTGGGTGCCGTGGCTGAAGTTGAAGCGGGCCACGTTCATACCGGCTTCGATCAGCGAGACGAGCTGCTCTTCGGAGTCGACGGCGGGGCCCAGCGTGCAGACGATTTTGGAACGGCGCATGGGGGCGATCCTATCGGTTTGTTTCGCTACGGAATATTCCGTCTGGTGGAATCTACAAATGGGCGGGCGTGCGCTCAGGCGTTGCGGTCCTCCGGGGGAGCCACCAGCGCGTAGGTCTGCTGCGCGATCTCCAGCTCCTCGTCGGTCGGCACCACGGCGACAGCCACCCGGGCGTACTCGGGCGAGATGATCCGGGCCTCGTCGGAACGTACGGAATTGAGCTCGCCGTCGACCGTGAGACCCAGTTCCTCCAGGCCCGCGACCGCAGCTTCCCGCACCGGCGCGGCGTTCTCGCCGACCCCGGCCGTGAACGCGAGCGCGTCCACCCGGCCGAGCACCGCGTAGTAGGCGCCGATGTACTTCTTCAGGCGGTGGACGTAGATGTCGAAGGCGAGCTGCGCCTCCTGGTCGCCCTCGTCGATCCGCCGCCGGATCTCGCGCATGTCGTTGTCACCGCAGAGCCCGATCAGACCCGACTTCTTGTTGAGCAGGACGTCGATCTCGTCCGCCGACATGTTGCCCACCCGCATCAGATGGAAGATGACGGCCGGGTCGACGTCTCCTGAACGCGTACCCATCACCAGACCCTCAAGCGGGGTCAGGCCCATCGAAGTGTCCACGCACACCCCGCCGCGCACCGCCGACGCGGAGGCGCCGTTGCCCAGGTGCAGCACGATGACGTTGACCTCCTCCGGCGCCCTGCCGAGGAGCTCGGCCGTCTTGCGCGACACGTACGCGTGCGACGTGCCGTGGAAGCCGTAGCGCTGGACGCGGTGCTCGTCCGCCGTCTTCACGTCGATCGCGTACCGCGACGCCGACTCCGGCATCGTCGTGTGGAACGCGGTGTCGAAGACGGCGACCTGCGGCAGGTCGGGGCGCAGCGTCATCGCCGTGTGGATGCCCGTCAGGTTCGCCGGGTTGTGCAGCGGCGCCACCGGGATCAGCCGCTCGACCTCCTTGAGCACCGCGTCGTCGATGACGGTCGGCTGCGTGAAGAACTTGCCGCCGTGCACCACCCGGTGGCCGATCGCGGCCAGCTCGGGGGAGTCCAGGCCGAGCCCGTCCTGCGCCAGCTCGGCGGCGACCGCCTTGAGTGCCTCCTCGTGGTCGGCGATCGGCCGGTTCTGCTCGCGCGCCTCGCCGCCGCCACCGAGCAGCGGGGTGTGCTTGAGCCGGGAGGTCTCCTCACCGATGCGCTCGACGAGGCCCGCGGCGAGCCGGGAGCTGTCGCGCATGTCGAGGAGTTGGTACTTCACCGACGACGAGCCGGAGTTGAGGACGAGGACGCGGGACGCTGCCACGGGTGTCATGCCCTTTCGGAGGGGGTCTGGGCCTGGATCGCGGTGATGACCACGGTGTTCACGATGTCCTGCACGAGGGCGCCGCGCGACAGGTCGTTGACCGGCTTGCGCAGGCCCTGCAGGACCGGGCCGACGGCGATCGCGCCGGCCGAGCGCTGCACGGCCTTGTACGTGTTGTTGCCCGTGTTGAGGTCGGGGAAGATCAGCACGCTGGCCTGGCCCGCGACCTCGGAGCCGGGCAGCTTGGTGGCCGCGACCGACGGCTCGACCGCGGCGTCGTACTGGATCGGGCCCTCGATCTTCAGGTCCGGGCGGCGCTCCCGGACCAGCTCGGTGGCCTCGCGGACCTTGTCGACGTCGGCGCCGGAGCCCGAGGTGCCGGTCGAGTACGACAGCATCGCGATCCGCGGCTCCACGCCGAACTGGTCGGCGGTGGCCGCGGACTGGGTGGCGATGTCGGCGAGCTGCTGGGCGTTCGGGTCCGGGTTCACCGCGCAGTCGCCGTAGACGAGGACCTTGTCGGCCAGGCACATGAAGAACACCGACGAGACGATCGCGGCGTCCGGCTTGGTCTTGATGATCTCGAAGGCGGGCCGGATGGTGGCGGCCGTCGAGTGCACCGAGCCCGACACCATGCCGTCGGCCAGGCCCTCCTGGACCATCAGCGTGCCGAAGTAGTTCACGTCGGCGACCACGTCGTACGCGAGCTCCACGGTGACGCCCTTGTGGGCGCGCAGCTCCGCGTACTTGGCGGCGAAGCGGTCCCGCAGTTCCGAGCTCTGCGGGTCGATGAGCTCCGAGTCGGCGAGGTCGACGCCGAGGTCCGCGGCCTTCTTGCGGATCTGCTCCACCGGCCCGAGCAGCGTCAGGTCGCAGACCCCGCGGCGCAGCAGCACGTCGGCGGCGCGCAGCACGCGCTCCTCGGTGCCCTCGGGCAGGACCACGCGGCGCTTGTCCGAGCGGGCCTGCTCCAGCAGCTTGTGCTCGAACATCATCGGGGTGACGCGGTCGGACGACGGGGCCTGGATCGTCCGCAGGAGGCCCGCCGTGTCGACGTACCGCTCGAAGAGCCCCAGGGCGGTCTCCGCCTTGCGGGGCGTCGCCGCGTTCAACTTGCCTTCCATGGCGAACAGTTCGGCCGCCGTGGGGAAGGAGCCCCCGGTCACCGCGATCACCGGGGTGCCCGGCGCGAGCCGGTCGGCCAGCTTGAGGATCGCCTCGCCGGGCCGCTCGTTCAGGGTCAGGATGACGCCCGCGATCGGCGGGGTGCCCGCACTGTGCGCGGCCATCGCGCCCACCACGAGGTCCGCGCGGTCCCCGGGGGTGACGAGGACGCAGCCCGGCGTCAGGGCGTTGAGGAGATTGGGCAGCATGGCGCCGCCGAAGACGAAGTCGAGCGCGTCGCGGGCCAGCCCCGAGTCGTCGCCGAGCAGCACCGTGCCGCCCAGCGCGTGGGCGATCTGGGCGACGGTCGGCGCGGACAGCGCCGCCTCGTCGGGCAGCACGTAACAGGGCACCGGCAGCCGGTTGGTCAACCGCTCGTGTATCTCGTCCCGGTCCTCCGGCACCACCCGGTTGACGACCATCGCGAGGACGTCGCAGCCCAGACCGTCATAGGCCCGGTAGGCGTTGCGGACCTCGGCGCGCACGGACTCGGCGGTCTGCTTCTTGCCGCCGACCACGGGCACCACGGACGCGCCGAACTCGTTCGCGAGGCGCGCGTTCAGCGCCAGCTCGTCCGGCAGCTGGGTGTCCGCGAAGTCCGTGCCGAGCACCAGCACCACGTCGTAGTCCCTGGCCACCTCGTGGAACCGGTCGACCAGTTGCGAGACCAGCTCGTCCGTGCCCTGCTCGGCCTGGATCGCGGACGCCTCGTGGTAGTCGAGGCCGTACACCGTCGCCGGGTCCTGCGACAGGCGGTAGCGCGCCCGCAGCAGATCGAAGAGCCGGTCGGGACCGTCGTGGACGAGCGGGCGGAAGACACCCACCCGGTCGACCTGACGGGTCAGGAGTTCCATGACTCCCAGCTCGACGACCTGGCGACCGTCGCCCCGGTCGATCCCGGTCACGTACACGCTGCGCGTCACGCGTGCTCCTCCTGCGTAGAGTCCCCCGCGCAGAGCCGCAGTCCCTGCTCAGGGCCGAAAAAAATGGCCGTAACGAAAGCTGTGCCCTCTTGACAATACCTCTGGGCATGGCTAGGTCGCCCGCCGGACAAAAGGCCTGTACAGCAGGGCCCTAGTGCCCGATCCGCAAGGGACGAAGCGCCTCTGATGGCCTCGCCCGAACGCGATGCCCCTCGCGTCGTGGAAGAATCGCAGTGGCTCAGACGAATCAGAAGCGAGCAGGAGACACAGCACGATGCGTATCGGAGTTCTCACCGCAGGCGGCGACTGTCCTGGCCTCAACGCAGTGATCCGGTCGGTCGTGCACCGAGCCGTCACGCACTACGGCGACGAGGTGCTCGGCTTCGAGGACGGCTACGCGGGGCTGCTCGACGGACGCTACCGACCGCTCGATCTGAACGCGGTCAGCGGCATCCTCGCCCGCGGCGGCACCATCCTCGGATCGTCCCGCCTGGAGCGCGACAAGTTCCGCGCGGCCTGCGAGAACGCGAAGCAGCTCGCCGAGGAGATCGGCTTCGACGTCCTCATCCCGATCGGCGGCGAAGGCACGCTGACCGCGGCCCGCATGCTGTCCGACGCGGGCCTGCCCGTCGTCGGCGTCCCGAAGACGATCGACAACGACATCTCCGCGACCGACCGCACCTTCGGCTTCGACACCGCCGTCGGCGTCGCCACGGAGGCCATGGACCGCCTCAAGACGACCGCCGAGTCCCACCAGCGGGTGATGGTCGTCGAGGTCATGGGACGGCACGCCGGCTGGATCGCCCTGGAGTCCGGCATGGCCGGCGGTGCCCACGGCATCTGCCTGCCCGAGCGCCCCTTCGACCCGGCCGACCTGGTCAAGATGGTCGAGGAGCGGTTCTCGCGCGGCAAGAAGTTCGCCGTCATCTGCGTCGCCGAGGGCGCGCACCCGCAGGACGGCACCATGGACTACGGCAAGGGCGCCATCGACCAGTTCGGCCACGAGCGGTTCCAGGGCATCGGCACCGCCCTCGCCTACGAGCTGGAGAGCCGCCTCGGCAAGGAGGCCAGGCCCGTCATCCTCGGCCACGTGCAGCGCGGCGGCACCCCCACCGCGTACGACCGCGTCCTCGCCACCCGCTTCGGCTGGCACGCCGTGGAGGCCGCGCACCGCGGCGAGTACGGCAGGATGACGGCGCTGCGCGGCACGGACATCTCGATGGTGCCGCTCGCCGAGGCGGTCACCGAGCTGAAGACCGTCCCCAAGGACCGGATGGACGAGGCCGAGTCGGTCTTCTAGCCGGTCTTCCGGCCGGCCTGCCGGGCCGCCGCGGCCCGACTCCCGTACGGCGCCTACGGATTGCGGATCCTGGACCAGAACTCGTCCAGGATCCGCTCCAGGAACGCGCGCCCCGCGTCCCCCGAGCCCGGCGACGAACCGCCGCCCCAGCTCAGCGTCGCGGCCATCAGCGCCTGGTACTCCAGGTGCATCTCGTGGAGGACGTCGTCCGCCTCCCGCCGCTGCACCGGCACGAGCCGGGTCAGCGGCCGCACGTACCCCTGCCAGCGCGTCGTCGCCGCGCTGCGCAGCAGCTCCGCCAGCTGCCCGTCCCGCCCGGTGACCGTCGCGAACGCGCGCGGCGTCAGCCGCAGGATCTCGGCGAGCGCACTCGACTGGCGGTCGTTGCCCCGCCACTCGCCCGTCTCCTCCATGCGCAGGTACGAGTGGATCTCCATGCCCACGGCCCGCGCCACGTCCTCCGGGGCGATCCCGTGCGCCAGCCGGTGCTCGCGCAACGTCCTGGCCGCACCGATGAGTTCACCCGGCGAGCACCACAGCGCCCCGGCGAGCGCGGTGAGTTCGGCCGCCGTCGGGGCGGCCTCACCGCGCTCCCAGGCGACGATGATCTCCGGCGTGATGTGCGCGAGCCCGTAGGAGGCGCGCATGCCGTAGGCGACGTGCCCCGGCGCCATCCCGAGCGCCTCACGGAGGCGGCGGGCGGCGGGAGCGTTGAACGGCGGGGTGGGCTGGTTCGCCGCGGCGGTGTGCTGCACGGGCACAAAGTAGGGGCGAACGGGCCGCTTGGCTACGGTGCGTTCGTCTTGCGTCACATGTCGTAGGAACGTACAGGCCGGCGCGCGCCCTCAGCCCTTCACCGCACCCCCCAGCGCGAAGCCGCCGCCGAAGCGCCGGGACACCAGGACGTACAGCAGGATCACCGGCGTCGAGTAGATGATCGAGAAGGCGGCGAGCTGCCCGTACACGACCGTCCCGCGGTTGCCGAAGAAGTCGTTGATGCTGACCGACGCCGGCATCTGGTCGGGGGAGAGCAGCAGCATGAACGGGACGAAGAAGTTGCCCCACATCATGGCGAAGCAGAACACCGTGACGACCGCGACCCCGGGCCCCATCAGCGGCAGCACGATCCGCACCAGCGACTGGAAGGTGTTCGCGCCGTCCGTCCAGGCCGCCTCCTCCAGCTCCTTCGGCACCCCGTCCATGAAGTTCTTCATCAGCCAGATGGCGAACGGGAGTTGGGACGCGGCGAAGAAGTAGATCGTGCCCGACATCGTGTCGATCAGGTTCACCTGCACGAACAGCGCGTACACCGGGACCATGATCGCCGTGATCGGCAGACACGTCGCGAACAGGATCGTCGCCAGATACGGGTTGTTCAGGCGCGAGCGGTAGCGGGACAGCGGATACGCGGCCAGCGCCGCGCACACCACCGTCAGCGCCGTCGCGCCGCCGCACAGGATCAGCGAGTTGAGCAGCGGAGTGAACGTGATGTCCGGCTTGAGGACCGCGTCGAAGTTGTCGAACGTGGCGTGGGTCGGGAACTTCACCTTGAGGTTCGCGTCGGCGTCCAGCGACGACAGCACGACCCAGGCGAGCGGGAGCGCGAAGGTGATCCCGACGAGGATCAGCGTCGCGTCGGCGGTGAGCCGGTTTCTGGTGCGGCGGCGGGTCACTTATGCCTCCGTGCGCAGCAGGCGCATGTAGACCAGCGAGAACAGGGAGCCGACCACCAGGAGCAGCAGCGCCACCGCCGTGCCGTAGCCGATCATGCTCTTCTGGAAGGCCTGCTCGTACATGAACAGGGGGAGGGTCTGGCTGTGGTTGCCGGGGCCGCCCCGGGTCATCACCCAGATCAGACCGAAGACCGACAGCGTCTGCAGGGTGTTGAGCATCAGGTTCGTGCCGATGGAGCGGCGGATCATCGGCAGCGTCACGTGCCACAGCCGCTGCCAGGCGTTCGTGCCGTCCACCTCGGCGGCCTCCGTGATCTCCTTCGGGATCTCGGAGAGCGCCGCCGAGTAGACGAGCATCGAGAAGGCGGTGCCGCGCCACACGTTCGCGAACGACACCGCGAGGATCGGCAGCGTGAACAGCCAGTTCTGGCCCGGCAGATGGAGCCAGTCGAGGATCGCGTTCAAGGTGCCCTCGCGGCGGAAGAACGCGTACAGCAGGAAGCCGGCGACGACCTCGGGCAGCACCCAGGCCGTCACCACGACCGCCCCCGTGACCGTCCGCACCGGTTTCGAGGCGCGCTGCATCAGCGCCGCGAGAGCCAGGCCCAGGGTGTTCTGGCCGACGATGGACGACAGGAACGTGAAGACCAGCGTCAGCCAGACCGCGTTCAGGAACGCGTCGTCCTTGAACGCGGCCCGGAAGTTGTCGAAACCGACGAACGACGACTCGGCCTGGCCGGTGAGCTGCAGGTCGGTGAAGGCGATGTAGGCGCAGTAGGCGATCGGGCCCGCGAGGAACAGGGCCATGATGATCGTGGCCGGGGCGATCGGGAGGGCGCGGAGCGTGGTTCTGCGGCGGGTCACTGGTGCGGTCGCCTCCGGCGGGGTCGCGTGTGCCGTGTGCTGGTCTCGGCCGGGTGCGGGCCGTGCGTGGTTGCTCGCGCAGTTCCCCGCGCCCCTGAAGGGGCGCGTTCATCCTCGCGAGCCCCGACGGCCCGTCCCCTAAGACTTGGTGACGACCTTTCCGTCCGCTGCCGTCTTCAGCTGCTCGTCGTACTCGGACGCCGCCTTGTCCACCGACGCGTCACCCGTCGTCACCGACTCCATCGCCTCCTGGATCGCCGTGGAGACCTTCGGGTACGCGGGGTAGGCCGGGCGGTAGTGCGTCGAGGCGACCAGGTCCGTGAAGAACTTGATGCCCGGCTGCGCCTTCACGTACGCCGGGTCCGCCGCGACGTCCTTGCGGACCGCGATGCCGGAGTTCGCGATGTACCAGCGCTGCGCGTTCGCCTTCGTCTGCATCGTCTTGATGAAGTCGAAGGCCAGATCGGGGTTGGCCGCCTTGGACGGGACCGCCCAGGTCCAGCCGCCGGACATGGAGACCTTGCCGGGCGCCTGCCCGTTCTGCGTCGGCATGTGCGCGAGCCCCAGCTTGTCCGACCACTCCGGCCACTCGTGGCCCGAGCCCTTCAGCCAGTCCTGCGGCAGCCAGGAACCGTCGAGGTTGATGCCCAGCTTGCCCTTGGGCAGGAACTCGCCGCGCACCCGCGTGGCCCAGTTCGGGTCGAGGGCGTCGGAGACGTCGGGCCCGAGCTTCTCCTTGAACACCGTCTCCACGAACCGGAGGCTGTCCTTGAACGCCTTCGAGCCGGCGATCCACTTGCTCGACGACGTGTCGTAGAGCGGGTCGGAACCGCCGTCGCCCGTGCCGTACAGCAGCATCTCGAAGCCCTGCATCGTGGCGGCCTCGCCGTTCGGCTTGCCGGTGTAGACGTTCAGCGGGACCGCGTCGGGGACCTTCTTCTTGATAGCCCGGGCCGCGTCGAGCACCTCCGCCCAACTCTTCGGCTGCCAGGGCGTCTTGATCCCCGCCTTCGCCAGGATCGCCTTGTCGTACCAGAGGCCGCGGGTGTCCGTGCCGTCCGGGACGCCGTACGTCTTCCCGTCCTGCGCCTTCGCCGCCGACTTGGCCGTGTCGATGAACTGGCCCCAGTCCTGCCACTTGTCCAGGTACTGGTCCAGCGGCTTCAAGTACCCGGCGGTGATGTCGGAGTTGATGAGGAACGTGTCCTCGTAGACCAGGTCGGGCGCGGTCCGCGGCGAACGCAGCATCTGCTGGAGCTTCGTGTAGTACTCGGAGTCCGGGGCCTTGATCGGGACGAGTTCGACCTTCTTGCCCGGGTTGGCCTTCTCGAACTGCTTCTTCATCGCGGCCAGATAGGTGTCCATCACCTTGATCTGGTTGTCCGTGGACTGCTTGAAGGAGACCTTGATCGTGTTCGAGTCGCTGCCGGAGTCACCCCCGCAGGCGGTGAGGGTTCCGGCGGCCAGCAGGGCGGTGGCGACGAGCAGAGGAGCGGTGGGGCGCACGGGCACGACCTCCTACGAGCGTCGCGGGCATCGTTGCCTCGCGGGGCTGCCCGTGAACGTACGTTCAGGCTCGGAGCAGGGTCAATGGGTGTGCGCGGCCCAACGACGGTGCCGTGACAACGTTGTTATCGAGGGGCGGCGAACGACGCCCGCGGCCCGCCGCCGCGGCTACTTCCAGGTGTAGATCAACTCGGGGCGGCCCACCTGCCCGTACTGCGGACTGCGCGCCGCGCGCCCCGAGTCGACCAGGTGCTCCAGATAGCGCCGCGCCGTGATCCGCGAGATGCCCACCGTCTCCGCGGCCACCGCCGCCGTCAGACCTTCCGGCGACCCCTCCCGCAGCGCCTGCGTGACCCGCTCCAGCGTCGGCGCGCTCAGTCCCTTCGGCAGCGCGGCCGGCGCGGGCGAGCGCAGATTGGCCAGCGCCCGGTCGACCTCGTCCTGCCCGGTCGCCTCCCCCGACGTGGTCCGGTACTCGGCGTACCGCACCAGCCGGTCGCGCAGCGTGGCGAACGTGAACGGCTTCAGCACGTACTGCACCACCCCCAGCGACACCCCCTCACGGACCACCGCAAGATCACGGGCCGAGGTCACCGCGATCACGTCCGCGTGGTGCCCGGCAGCTCGCAGCGAGCGGGCGAGCGCCAGACCGTGCCCGTCCGGCAGGTGCAGGTCCAGCAGGATCAGATCGACCGCCGTGCGGTCCAGGACCCGCCGCGCCTCGGCGGCGGTGTGCGCCCGGGCGACCGTGCGGAAGCCGGTCACGCGGTCCACGTACAGGGCGTGCGCGTCGGCCGCCACGGGATCGTCCTCGACGACCAGGACCTTGATGTGGGCGTCCGTCATGGTGTGCGCTTCCCCGATGTCGTAGCGGCGTCCGGCGGCACGGCGTCCGGCGTGACGGCGTCCGCCGTGGTGGCGTCCCTCGTGGTGGTGACGTCCGGCGCGGTGCGAGGCGAGGGTACGGCGCCCAGCGGCAGGGCGACCGTGAACACGGCACCGCCCTCCGCCGCCCCGGCCAGCTCCAGCGTGCCACCACCGCGCGCCACGGCCTGCCGGACGAGCGCGAGCCCGAGGCCCCGCCCGTGCGGACCGGCCGGCTTCGTCGACCAGCCCCGCTCGAACACGGCGTCGGCGTGCTCCGGCTCCACACCGGGACCGGAGTCCGCCACCCGCAGCAGCAGCCCGTCGCCCTCCGCGCGGGCGGTGACGGTGACCCGGGCGCGCGGCGAACCCTGCGCCGCGTCCACGGCGTTGTCGATCAGATTCCCCAGCACCGTCACCAGATCCCGCGCCGGCAGCGTCTGCGGCAGCAGCCCGTCGTCGATCCGAGTGTCGGCCGACACCACCAGCTCCACCCCGTGCTCGTTGGCCTGCGCGGCCTTCCCGAGCAGCAGCGCCGCCAGCACCGGCTCGCTCACGGCGCCCACCACCTGGTCGGTCAGCGCCTGCGCCAGCTCCAGCTCCGCCGTCGCGAAGTCGACCGCCTCGTCGGCCCGCCCCAGCTCGATCAGCGACACCACGGTGTGCAGCCGGTTCGCGGCCTCGTGCGCCTGCGACCGCAACGCCTGCGTGAACCCCCGCTCCGAGTCCAGCTCGCCCATCACCGACTGCAACTCGGTGTGATCGCGCAGCGTGACCACGGTGCCGCGCCGGTTCTCACTGGTCACCGGCGAGGTGTTCACCACCACGACCCGGTCCGCCGTCAGATGCACCTCGTCCACCCGCGGCTCCGCCGCGAGGAGCGCCCCGGTCAGCGGCGCCGGCAGCCCGAGCTCGGCCACCGACCGCCCCACCGCGTCGTCCCCCACCCCGAGCAGCTCCCGCGCCCCGTCGTTGATGAGCGCCACCCGCCGCTGCCCGTCGAGCATCACCAGCCCCTCACGGACCGCGTGCAGCGCCGCCTGGTGATAGGCGTGCATCCGGCTCAGCTCGGTGGCGTTCATACCGTGCGTATGACGGCGCAGCCGCGCGTTGATCACATACGTACCGATGCCGCCGAGCACCAGCGCGGCCAGCGCGACACCGGCCACCGCGAGCACCTGCCCCCGCGCCTGCTCCGTGATCTCGTCGATGGTGATCCCGGCGCTGACCAGGCCCACGACCCGGCCACCACCGTCGTACACCGGAGTGACCACCCGCACCGAGGCCCCGAGCGTCCCCGTGTACGTCTCCGAGAACGTCTCCCCCTTCAGCGCGGGGCCGATGTGCCCGAGGAACCGCTCGCCGATCTGGTGCCGGTCCGGATGCGTCCAGCGGATCCCGTCCGTGTCCATGATCGTCACGAAGTCGACGCCCGTGTGCCGCTGCACGTCCGTCGCGTACGGCTGCAGGCTCACCGTCGGATCCGCCGACTCCATGATCGCCTCGCGCACCGAACCGGCGTCGGCCACCGCCGTCGCCGCGGCCGTCGCCTGCCGCCGCGCCGCGGTCTCCGCCTGCCCCCGGTCACTGACGTACGTGAACAGGGCACACCCCGCCACAACGACCGCCACGAGCACGGCCTGCATGGCGAAGAGCTGGCCGGCCAGGCTGCGGGGACGGGGGAGACGCATGGGCCCAGTCTGCCTGTTCGTATAAGCGCGAACTAAATGAACGGAAGGGTGACAGTGCTCACCGCCTGGGAGACAGTCACCGGGATTCGCAGGACGTGAGCCGCACGCACTGCGGTGATCCAGTACGCCGACGACGTCGTCAGGAGGAGCCGTGGCCGAGAACGGGACCGCGACCACCAAAACGCCCGCCGCGAAGCGGGACCGCACCCACTATCTCTACATCGCCGTGATCGTGGCGGTGCTCCTCGGCATCGCCGTGGGCTTCATCTGGCCCGACTTCGCCAAGGAGCTCAAGCCCGTCGGCACGGGCTTCGTGAACCTGATCAAGATGATGATCTCGCCCATCATCTTCTGCACCATCGTCCTGGGCGTCGGCTCGGTACGGAAGGCCGCCAAGATCGGCAAGGTCGGCGGCCTCGCCCTCGGCTACTTCATCGTGATGTCGGTCGTGGCCCTCGCCATCGGCCTGATCGTCGGCAACATCCTCGACCCCGGCACCGGCATGCACCTCACCGACGCCACCAAGGACGTCGGTCACACGGCGGCCGAGGAAGCGGCCGAGGGACCGGTCGACTTCGTCCTCGGCATCATCCCGGCGACCCTCGTCTCCGCCTTCACCGAGGGCCAGGTCCTCCAGACCCTCCTCGTGGCGCTCCTCGTCGGCTTCGCGCTCCAGGCCATGGGCCGCGGCGGCGAGCCCGTCCTGCGCGGCATCGAGCACATCCAGCGACTGGTCTTCCGCGTCCTCGGCATGATCATGTGGGCCGCCCCGGTCGGCGCCTTCGGCGCGATGGCCGCGGTCATCGGCGAGACGGGCGTCGACGCCCTCAAGGCCCTCGCCACCATCATGATCGGCTTCTACGTCACCTGCGCCCTGTTCGTCGGCGTGGTCCTGGCGGCGATCCTCCGCCTCGCGACGGGCTACAACATCTTCTCGCTGCTCAAGTACCTGGGCCGGGAGTTCCTCCTCATCCTCTCGACCTCGTCGTCGGAGTCGGCCCTGCCGCGCCTGATCGCGAAGATGGAGCACCTCGGCGTCTCCCGCCCGGTCGTCGGCATCACCGTCCCGACCGGCTACTCCTTCAACCTCGACGGCACCATGATCTACCTGACCATGGCGTCCCTCTTCATCGCCGACGCCATGGACCAGCCCATGAGCATCGGCCAGCAGATCGGCCTGCTCCTCTTCATGATGGTCGCGTCGAAGGGCGCCGCGGGCGTCTCCGGCTCCGGCATCGCCGTCCTCGCGAGCGGCCTCCAGTCCCACAAGCCCGGCCTCGTGGACGGCGTCGGCCTCATCATCGGCATCGACCGCTTCATGAGCGAGGCCCGCGCCCTGACGAACTTCGCGGGCAACGCGGTGGCCACGCTGCTCATCGGTACGTGGACCGGGGAAGTGGACCGGGACCGGGTGAAGCGGGTGCTCGCCGGCGACCTCCCGTTCGACGAGCGCACGCTCCTCGACACGGGCGCGGACGACGCGGAGGTCCCGACGCCGCGGGACGGCGG
Organism: Streptomyces sp. KL116D; assembly: GCF_030766975.1. NCBI lineage: Bacteria > Bacillati > Actinomycetota > Actinomycetes > Kitasatosporales > Streptomycetaceae > Streptomyces > Streptomyces sp. KL116D. The sequence goes on from NZ_JASERH010000086.1 coordinate 35,656, forward strand.
CCCGTCCACGGAGAAGGAACCCGTGAACGCCTGACTCCGCTCCCAGCTCCACGCCACGATCGCCGGTTTGTACTACCGGCGATCGTGGCGTAAGGTCCTGCGAGTTGTCCGGGCCACGAAGGCCCTGGGCAGCACCTCCCGCCGCGCGAGCGGCACCCAACCTCAGCACGATCTCCCCATGGGATTGATTTCGGCATGTCCGAATTCATTTCGAAATTGGGTTGCGGCTGTCCTGATCGGTCCGATTAGGAACTGCCGGGCGGATCCGCTAATGTTTGGGACGTCGGAACGGCCCAACAGCCGGGAAGGCACAGCATCAAACTCCGCTAACGCGGGGGCGGTTGACTGGGAATCAGGCCCGAAAGGATCTGATAGAGTCAACACCGCAGGAAAGCCGAAAGGCCGGAAAGCGAAAAGCAAGACCAGCAAGA
>NZ_JASERH010000087.1:0-146810 GCF_030766975.1 Streptomyces sp. KL116D
CGCACCTTCGCCCTCGCCCGCGTCCTCGCCCCTCGCCCCTCGCCCGCGCCCTCGCGCTCGCCCGCACCCGCACCCGCACCCCGGGCAATCTGCCGCCCACGACTCCCGCCCCGACCTCGCCCCGGCCTCCGCCTTGGGCAGTCTGCCGCCTGGGGCGGCAGGGTGGGCAAGGCGGCCCCCGGTGCCGCGCGACAAGGCGTCAGGGCCCCGCCCCGGTGCCATCGCCCAAACCGTTACCGCTCCGTAAGCAACCATCGGCCCGTTCCGACCGTCACCCCCAGCGCAACCATCGGAACGGCACGAGGAGGGCGCGGTCATGCCGCTACTGCGCGCCCTCGTCCGTACCGCGCGGATGATCCGGCACACCGGGCCCCTGGCCGACGGCCTCACCCCGGACGACGAGATCCTGCTCGACGCCCCGGACGACCGCCTCGCCCCGGCCCTGGTCGCCGCGGGCGCCGGCGACCCCGGCCCCGCCGCCAAGGTCCTCGCCCACACCCGGGAGGCCGCCGAGTGGGAGAACCGGGACCGCTACGTGCAGCGCCTCGCCGCGTTCGCCGCCGCCCGCCCCGAGTGGTTCACGGCCTGGCAGCGGACGACCCCGCACGACCCCGACCTGCTCCTGGTCAAGGCGGAGCTCGCCGTCACCCGCGCCTTCGCCTCCCCGGCCCGCGCCGAACTCCTGCGCGACGTCACCCCGCTGGTCCTGGCCGCGGCCGACGCCGACCCCGGCGACCCGGTCCCGTGGCGCATCGCCCTCGACCACGCCCGCGGCACGAACGCCCCGCACACCGCCTTCGAGGACGTCTGGGCGCAGGCGGTGCGCCGTTCCCCGCACCACTACGGCTGCCACGTCTCGGCCCTCCAGTACCTGTCGGCGGCCTGGTACGGCTCGCACGCGGAGTGCTTCGACTTCGCCGAGCGCGCCGCCCAGGACGCCCTGCCCGGCTCCCTCCTCCAGGCCCTCCCGGTCCGCGCCGCCCTCGCGTACCTGACCGGCGGCGCACCCCGGGGCGTCCCCCGCGCACGCCTGGACGCCGCCGCCGACCTCGCCGTCGAGCTCTCCGCGACGTACGCCGGCAGCGACCCCTGGCCCGCGGAGGTGCGCAACCTGCTGATCTGCGTCCTCGTCGAGCTGGAGCGCTGGCCGGACGCCCTGGCCCAGCTGCGGCTGGTCGGCCCGTACGCGACGTCGTTCCCCTGGGACCGCCTCGTGGACGACCCGCTGGCCCGGTTCCTGGAGCTGCGCGGCCAGGTGCGGCTGGAAGTCGCGGCGGCCCTGCCGCTGCTCGGCGGACCAGGCGGCTCCGGCGCCCATTACGCTTGACCGTCGTGACCACCGTCCGACTTCCGCTCTTCCCGCTCAACTCGGTGCTGTTCCCGGGGCTCGTGCTTCCGCTGAACGTCTTCGAGGAGCGTTATCGCGCCATGATGCGCGATCTGCTGAAGACCCCTCCTTCCGACCTTTCCGGCCCCGGGGACCCTGACGCCGACCCGGCCGTCTCCGACGAGCCCCGGCAGTTCGTCGTCGTCGCCATCCGCGACGGCCACGAGGTCGCGCCGAGCGCCGCCGGGCTGCCCGACGACGTCACGACCCGGGAGGCGGGCAGCGGCCCGGCCGCCGGTTTCGGCGACGACCCGATCGCGTCGTTCCACGCGGTCGGCTGCATCGCGGACGCGGCGACGATCCGGGAGCGCGCCGACGGCAGCTTCGAGGTCCTCGCCACCGGCACCCAGCGGGTGAAGCTGCACTCGGTCGACGCGTCGGGCGCGTATCTGACGGCCGAGGTCGAGGAGCTGCCGGAGGACGACGGCGACGAGGCGGGCGCCCTGGCGGAGGGCGTGCTGCGCGCGTTCCGCTCGTACCAGAAGCGGCTGGCCGGAGCGCGTGAGCGGTCGCTGACGACCGGCGCGGAGCTGCCGGACGAGCCGTCCGTGGTGTCGTACCTGGTGGCGGCCGCCGCGGTCCTCGACGTACCGACGAAGCAGCGGCTGCTCCAGGCCCCGGACGTGGCGTCGCGGCTGCGGGACGAGCTGACGCTGCTGCGCGCCGAGACGGCGATCATCCGGCACCTCCCGTCGCTGCCCGCGACGGACCTGACCAGACAGGCGACCAGCCTCAACTGACTTAAGGATCAGGCACGTTGGCGAAGAAGGCCAAGAAGCAGCAGCAGTCCGGCGGCACTCCGGCGACGGTGGCCCTGACCACCGCGGGGACGACCTTCACGGTCCACTCCTACGAGCACGACCCCGCGCACCCCTCGTACGGCGACGAGGCCGCGGAGGCCATGGGCGTCTCCCCCGACCGGGTCTTCAAGACGCTCGTCGCGGACGTCGACGGGCAGCTGACCGTCGCGGTCGTCCCGGTGGCCGGCCAACTCGACCTCAAGGCGCTCGCCGCGGCGGTCGGCGGCAAGCGGGCCGCGATGGCGGACCCGGCCCTGGCCGAGCGCACGACCGGGTACGTGCGGGGTGGCATCTCCCCGCTCGGGCAGCGCAAGAAGCTCCGTACGGTCATCGACGACACGGCGCGGCGGCACGACACGATCTGTGTCTCCGCCGGGCGCCGCGGCCTGGAGGTCGAGCTGGCGCCGGGCGATCTGGCGGCGCTCACCGAGGCCGTGCTCGCTCCCGTCGGACGCGCCTGACCTCTCGACGAACCCCCGCCCTTCGGCTAAGCACCAAGGACATGTCGAAGAAGACGCGCAAGCGCAAGTGGCGGATCAAGAAGGGCAAGGCCAACCACGGCCGCAGGCCCGCCTGACGAACAGCGCCGGCATGCTCGCGCACGGCGGCCGTCACGGCCGCCGTGCCCATGGTCATGGCCTCCTCGGACACCCTTGACATCACTTCGGCGTTGGCGCAGTGTCACCTCCGAACATCGGACATCCCACGTCCTACCTACTGCGACCAGGAGACCACCGCCATGCCTCTCCGCGCCCCGCTCCCCGCCCCGTTCCGCGGCGTCGTCCCGCCGCTGGTCACCCCGCTCACGCCGGAGGGCGAGGTGGACGTCGCGTCGGTGCGGCGGCTGGCCGAGCACCTCGTCGGGGCCGGGGTGCACGGCCTGTTCGTGCTGGGCTCCAGCGGGGAGGCCGCGTACCTCACGGACGCACAGCGCCGGACCGCGCTGGAAGCGGCGGTGGACGCGGCGGCCGGCCGGGTCCCGGTGCTCGCGGGCGTCATCGAGACGACCACGGCCCGCGTCCTGGACCGGGCGAAGGACGCGCTGAAGGCAGGCGCGGACGCGCTGGTGGCGACCGCGCCGTTCTACACGCGCACGCACCCCGTCGAGATCGCCGACCACTTCAGGCGGCTGCGCGCGGGCGCCGACCTGCCCCTGTTCGCGTACGACATTCCGGTCTCGGTGCACAGCAAGCTCAGCCGTGACACGGTCCTCGCGCTGGCCGCCGACGGCACGCTCGCCGGCCTCAAGGACTCCAGCGGCGACGAGGGCTCCCTGCGCCGGCTGCTGGCCCCGCTGCGCGCGGCGGCCCCGGCCTTCTCGGTCCTCACCGGCTCCGAACTCACGGTGGACGGCGCGCTGCTGGCGGGCGTCGACGGCGTCGTGCCGGGACTCGGCAACGTCGACGCCCACGGCTACGTACGTCTCTACGAGGCCGCGCGCGCGGGCGACTGGGACACGGCCCGCGCCGAGCAGGACCGGCTGGCCGCGCTGTTCGGGCTCGTGGACGCGGGCGATCCGGCCCGGATGGGCGGCTCCTCGTCGGCGCTCGGCGCGTTCAAGGCGGCGGTCCACCTCCAGGGCGTCATCGACTGCCCGGCGACCGCCGCGCCCCAGGTCCCGCTGGGCGAGACCGAGTTCGCGCACGTACGCCGCCACCTGACCGAGGCCGGCCTGCTGTGACGGCGGCCGCGCCCCGCGCTCATCCGGCGGGCGGCGCCGCCTCCGGGTGCCGTGGGGCGTAGTACCCGGCGTACGGGTCGGGGTCGCGCGGGCCGAACAGCCCGGTGAGCCCGAGGTGCACCACCATCGCGGCGAGCGGCCACGCGAGCAGCGCCCCCTTGGCCTTCAGCTCCAGGGGGGCGTCGAACACCACGCCCTTGCCGAGCGACTTCGCGTGGGCGGCGACGTCCTGGGTGGGCCCGAGCCAGATCCCGAACCGCCAGGCGAGGACCCCGCCGAGCAGCCCGCCCAGGGCGAGCGCCACGACGAGCGGGATCCCGCCGCGCTTGCGCCACAGGAAGACGGCGGCACCGGTCACGGCGCCGAACGCGAGTCCCAGCAGCGTGAACGTGCCGTCGATGCCGATGGCCTGTTCGCCCTCGGTGTCCTTGAGGTAGACCGCGGTGCTGTCCGAGACGAGCGGCACCCGGGGCGCCAGCCACAGCCACAGCGCGCCGAGCACCAGGCCGACGAGCGCGACCCCGACGGTGATGACGGCCGCTTCGCGCAGCTCGGTCCGCAGTCCGGGCCCCTCGTCCTCCTGCGCGGCGGCCGGAGCGGGCGGCAGATGCCCGGTCATCGGGTCGGGGGCCTGCCACGGGTCACTGTGCCCGTTGTCGTTCGGGGGCTGATGAGGCGGCGGCGTCAACGGTGCGGTCACCCTGACATCGTGCCAGGCGTCCGAGCCGGGCGCGTCACCGGACGGCTGCCCGGCGGTACGCCCAGGTCGCGACGGCCAGGGAGGCGACCCCGACCCCGGCGCAGACGCCCAGGTCGAGCAGGACGGTGGCCCAGTCGGGACGGTCGCCGAAGGTCCGCGCGAACGCCTCGACGCCGTACGTGGAGGGCAGCAGATCACGCGCGTACTGCACGAACTCCGGCATCCGGTCGGCCGGCAGCACCCCGAGGAGCAGCGCCGCCGACATGCCCAACTGGCCGAGGAGCGTGGCCAGTTCGGGTCGTGGCGCGAGCAGGCCGAGCGCGGCCCCGAGCCCGGAGAGCGCGGCCCCGGCGAGCGGGATCACGGCGGCGAGCACCCACAGGTGGGTGAGCGGCAGGTCGAACATGGCGCAGCCGACGACCGCGGTGACCACGGTCCCCGGCACGGTGAAGGAGGCGTAGGCGCCCGCGGCGCCGAGCACCACGGACGCGGGGGGCACCGGCAGCGTCGCGTAGTGGTCGAGTCCGCCGGCGGCCCGCAGCTGGCCGAAGTACTGGGCGAGCAGGTTGAGCGCGACGAACGCGACGACGAGGACCGCGGACCCGGCGACGACCGCCTGCGCCTCGCGGCCGCCCTGGTCGACGACGCCGCGCATCAGGATCATGATCCCGATGGACTGGAAGGTGGCGACGAAGAGCAGCGGGATGCGGGCGACCCGGGCCCGGGAGAGCTGGGCGCGGTAGACGGCACCGAGCGACGGCAGGAACTTCGCGCGGGGCGCGAGCCCGTCGTCGTGGGCGTCCGCCGGCACGGCCTCCACGGGACGCTCCCTGAGCGCCTCAGCCGATACGACACTCATGCCTTCACCAGGCCCTTCACGCCGCTGCGGCTGCCGCCGAGCGCCAGGTACACGTCTTCCAGGCTCGGCGTCGCGAGCGTGAAGTCGTCCAGGAAGTCGAAGGCCGGGCCGCCGGTGACGGCGGCGACGGCGCTGCGGGCCTCGTCGGGGGCGAGCCGCAGCGACCAGCGCCGGCCGGACTCGACGGCGCGCTCCCGCAGCCGCGCGACCTCGCTCAGCTCCATCGGCGCCTTCTCCCGCCACACCAGCTCGACCCGCACCTCACCGGCGACCCGCTCCTTGAGCCCGGCCGGGGAGTCGCAGGCGATGACCCGGCCCTGGTCGAGGACGGCGACCCGGTCGAGCACGGTCTCGGCCTCGATGACGTTGTGGGTGACGAGCAGCACGGTCGCACCGCGCTCGGCCCGGCGCCGGTCCACGGCCGCCCACACGGCGCGCCGTGCGACGGGGTCCATCCCGGTGGTCGGCTCGTCGAGCACGAGCAGGGGCCGCCGGCCGACCAGGGCGGCGGCGAAGCAGGCGAGCCGCCGCTGTCCGCCGGAGAGCTTCTTCAGGGGCCGGGCGGCGAGCGCGGTGAGCCCGAGCTCCTCCAGCACGTCGTCGCGCTCGGCCCGGGCGTCCTTGAGGCTGAGCCCGCGCAGCCGCCCGGTCGTCTCGGCGGCGAGGGACACGGTGAGCTCGTCGAGGGCGGTCGACTCCTGGCCGAGGTAGGCGAGGATCCGCGCGGCCCGCTCCGGGTACCGCACGATGTCGTGCCCGAGGATCTCCACGCTGCCGCTGTCCGGCCGCATCAGCCCGGTGAGCTGGCGCACGAGGGTGGACTTGCCCGCCCCGTTCGGCCCGAGCAGCCCGAAGATCTCTCCGCGCCGGATGTCGAGCCGCACGTCGTCGGTGGCCCGCACCGCGGGCGTCCCGGGCGCCCCGCGCCGCCCGCGCGCGGCGGGATACGTCTTGCTCAGCCCCCGTACGGCGCACACGACAGCGTCCCCTTTATGCTGCGGGGCGACTTCACCGGTGCGCGTACTCACGAGGAACGAGGGTACGGGGTCAAGGCCCGCACATCGCGCCCGGGTAGGGCAAAAGGCGCCCGAAGGAGCGCGGGGCCGTGTCGCCGGCGGGTCCGCCGCGGGGCGCGACCGGCCACGACGCACCCGCGGGCGCGACACGACGACACCGGGCAGACGCTCACGCGCGACCGGTCACCCGTCGCCCGCGGCGGCGTGCTCCGCGGAGGTCCGCACGTCGATCTCCCGCCAGAACCCGGCCCGGATCGCGTACCGGTCGTGCTCGTCGATCTGGTCGTCCTTGTGGGCGAGCAGCCCGAACCGCGCGGCGTAGCGCAGCAGCTCCCCGTCGATCCGGTGCGGCACCCGCGGATACATCGTGGCCAGTTTCGGCAGCAGGGCCTGATCGGCGAGTCGCTCCATCCACCGCCGGGCGAACACCTGCCCCACCTCGTAGGGGTCGCCGCCGACCGTGGTGATGTCCTCCTCGCGGTCGGCCCACCGCTGCTCGGCCGTGGTGAGCTGCGCGAGGGTCGGCAGGGACGCCGCCTCCGCGGGCTCCGCGCCGCCTCCCGGCCGCTCGACCCAGCCCTTGTCGGACGACCAGCGCAGCGTGGCGTTCGTGGGGTGCTGGGCGGCCTGGGCGCCGGGGGCGCGCAGGGCGGCGAGGTCCTTGGGCGTGGGCACGCCCTTGCCCGGTCCTGACCGGTCCTCCCCGTCGCTGCCGGTGCGGGCGGCCGGCGCGTGCTGCACGGCGGGCGTGTCGTCGGTGTCCTCCGCGGGGGGCCGGCCCGCCGCGGCGAGGGCCGACTCGGGCAGCGGGGCGGACAGGATCGCGGCGATCTCGGGGCGCGGGACGGGCGGCGGCGCGCAGATCCCGCCGAGTTCCTTGGCGCGGACGGCCTTGGTGATCCAGGTCCGGTCGAGCACCCGCCGCTCGTCGGCCTCGGCGACGAGGTCCTCGGACTGGTTGTAGTCGCCGTCGGCGGCCTGCACGGCCCAGAGGTGGACGGCGACGCCGTGCTCCTTGGCGGCCATCATGCCGGGGAGGAGGTCGCCGTCCCCGGTCACCAGGACCACGTCCGAGCAGGCGCGGTTGCGGGCCAGCTCCGTCAGCTCGGCGTGCATGGCCGCGTCGACGCCCTTCTGGGCCCAACGTCCGTCGCTGCGGGTCAGGGCGCCCAGCCGGACGGTGACCCGGGGCATGACGCGCAGCCTGCGGTGCTCGGGCTGCGGGACCCGGTCGGGCGCGCCGTCGAACCAGTAGATCCGCAGGAGCTGCCGCTCGGTCTCGGACTCGGCGCGCTCGCGCAGGCCCTGGATGAGGGCGGCGTGGTCGACATGGATGCGGGAGCGGGAGGGCTCGCCCGCGAGGAGGCTCGCGGCGGCCCCCAGCAGATACCCGGCATCCACCAGGACGATGCAACGGTCCACGCGATCCACCCTCTTTCGCCGACACGCCCGTGCGTTCGCTTCGGGTTTCCTTCGAGTCTGCCCGACCGCGCGGGGGTTAACGGCCCGAACTCGATCTTCGGCGTGGCGGATGCGGTGAAGGCCGTGCCGCTGCGCCCCGAGACCCCTTGTCACGCACGGTAATTCTCTGACATGCGACCTTTGTCGCCATATGTGAATCTGAAGCCGGCCCTGGCCCCTAGATCCCCCGCAGGAGGCAGATCACCATGGCCAAGAACCGCAAGCAGAATCGCAACCAGCAGAAGACCGCCGCGCAGTCCCAGGAGCAGCAGGCCCGGTCGTCCGCGATGGAGTCCGAGATGAAGTCGGCCGTCGAAGCGAACCCGGGGGACGTGGCCCGGAAGCACCGCGAGCGTCGCTTCGGCCACAACTGACGTACGCCGCACGGCACGCGGCACACAGCGAGGGGCGCACCCGGTCATCCGGGTGCGCCCCTCGCTCGTCGTCGGTGCCGGTCAGCCCGCCAGGCAGGACGGGCCGAGCAGCACCTTCAGGTCACCGAAGAGCGCCGGGTCGGGCTTCACCCGGTGCCGGTCGAGGCGCAGCACCGTGGTCTTGCGGGGGCCCTGGAGCTTGATCCGGACCTCGCTGTCGCCCCGGTGGTGGCTGAGGATCTCGCCGAGGCGGCTGACCATCGGCGGGGTCACCTTCAGGGCGGGGATGGTGAGGATCACCGGTGCGTTGGTGCCCGCGTTCGACAGGTCGGGGACCTGCATCTCCATGGCGACCAGGCGCGGCACGTCCTCCCGCTTGTCGAGCCGGCCCTTGACGAACACCACGGCGTCCTCGACGAGCTGGGTCGACACCAGCTGGTACGTCGCCGGGAAGAACATGCACTCGATGGAGCCGGCGAGGTCCTCGACGGTCGCGATCGCCCACGCGTTGCCCTGCTTGGTCATCTTGCGCTGCAGGCCCGAGATGATGCCGCCGACGGTGACGACGGCGCCGTCGGAGAAGTCGCCGCCGGTCAGCTGGCCGATGCCCGCGTCCGCCTTGTCGGACAGCACGTGCTCCAGGCCGAACAGCGGGTGGTCGGAGACGTACAGGCCGAGCATCTCGCGCTCCTGGGCGAGCAGGTACGTCTTGTCCCACTCGTCGGTGGAGAACTCGACGTCGAGTCCGAAGCCCGGCTCGTCGCCGGCGCCCTCGTCGCCCATCCCGCCGAAGAGGTCGAACTGGCCCTCGGCCTCCTTGCGCTTGACCGCGACCACGTTGTCGATCATCGGCTCGTACTGCGCGGTGAGGCCCTTGCGGGTGTGGCCCATCTCGTCGAACGCGCCGGCCTTGATGAGGGACTCGGTCGTCCGCTTGTTGCACGCGGCCGCCTCGACCTTGTCGAGGTAGTCGGGGAACGAGGCGTACTTCCCCTTGGCCTTGCGCGAGCGGATGATCGAGTCGACCACGTTCGTGCCGACGTTGCGGACGGCCTCCAGGCCGAACAGGATCACGTCGTCGCCCTGGGCGGCGAAGTTGTGCACCGACTCGTTCACGTTCGGCGGGAGCACCTTGATGCCCATGCGCCGGCACTCGTTCAGATAGACGGCGGACTTGTCCTTGTCGTCCTTCACGGACGTCAGCAGCGCCGCCATGTACTCGGCCGGGTAGTTGGCCTTCAGGTACGCGGTCCAGTAGGTGACCAGGCCGTACGCGGAGGAGTGCGCCTTGTTGAACGCGTAGCCGGCGAAGGGCACCAGGACGTCCCACAGGGCCTGGATCGCCGCATCGGAGTAGCCGTTCTTCTTGGCGCCCTCCTGGAACAGGACGAAGTTCTTCGCCAGCTCCTCGGGCTTCTTCTTGCCCATCACGCGGCGCAGGATGTCGGCCTCGCCGAGCGAGTACCCGGCGATGATCTGGGCGGCCTTCTGCACCTGCTCCTGGTACACGATGAGGCCGTAGGTGAGGCCCAGCGTCTCCTTCAGGGGCTCTTCGAGCTCCGGGTGGATCGGCGTGATCTCCTGGCGGCCGTTCTTGCGCTCCGCGTAGTTCGTGTGCGAGTTCATGCCCATCGGGCCCGGCCGGTACAGGGCCGAGACGGCGGAAATGTCCTCGAAGTTGTCGGGCTGCATCTGGCGCAGCAGCGAACGCATCGGGCCGCCGTCGAACTGGAACACGCCGAGCGTGTCACCGCGGCAGAGCAGTTCGAAGGTCTTCGGGTCGTCCAGCGGGAGCGAGAGCATCTCCAGGTCGACGCCCTTGTTGGACTTCACCATCTTGACGGCGTCGTCCATGATCGTCAGGTTGCGCAGGCCGAGGAAGTCCATCTTCAGCAGGCCGAGCGACTCGCACTGCGGGTAGTCCCACTGCGTGATGGTCACGCCGTCCGTGTGGCGCACCCAGATCGGGGCGTGGTCGACGATCGGCTCGCTGGACATGATGACGCCGGCGGCGTGCACGCCCATCTGCCGGACCAGTCCCTCGACGCCCTTGGCGGTGTCGATGACCTTCTTCACGTCCGGCTCGTTCTCGTACATCCCCCGGATCTCGCCCGCCTCGCTGTAGCGCGGGTGCTTGGGGTCGGTGATGCCGGAGAGGTCGATGCCCTTGCCGAGGACGTCGGCGGGCATCGCCTTGGTGAGGCGGTCGCCCATCGCGTACGGGTAGCCGAGCACGCGCGCGGAGTCCTTGATCGCGTTCTTGGCCTTGATCTTGCCGTACGTGCCGATCATGGCGACCTTGTCGGCGCCGTACTTCTCGGTCACGTACCTGATCACCTCGACGCGCCTGCGCTCGTCGAAGTCGATGTCGACGTCGGGCATGGAGACGCGCTCGGGGTTGAGGAACCGCTCGAAGATCAGGCCGTGCGTGATCGGGTCGAGGTCGGTGATGCCCATGGCGTACGCGACGATCGAGCCGGCCGCGGAGCCACGTCCCGGGCCCACCGCGATGCCGTTGTTCTTCGCCCACATGATGAAGTCGGCGACGACCAGGAAGTACCCCGGGAACCCCATCTGGATGATGATGTCCATCTCGTACTCGGCCTGCTTCTGCCGGTCCTCGGGGACACCGCCCGGGTAGCGGCGGTCCATGCCGACCCGGACCTCCTCCTGGAACCAGGTGACCTCGGTGAAGCCGTCCGGGATCTCGAACTTCGGCATGAGGTCGCGCTTCTCGAACATGCCGGTCGTGTCGATCTGCTCGGCCACCAGGAGCGTGTTGCGGCAGCCCTCCTGCCAGGCGTCCGAGGAGTCGACGGCGTACATCTCGTCGGTCGACTTCAGGTAGTAGCCCGTCCCGTCGAACCGGAAGCGGTCCGGGTCGGAGAGGTTCTTGCCGGTCTGGATGCACAGCAGGGCGTCGTGCGCGACCGACTCGTGCGCGTACGTGTAGTGCGAGTCGTTCGTCACCAGCGGCGGGATGCCGAGCTTCTTGCCGACCTCCAGGAGACCGTCGCGCACCCGGCGCTCGATCTCGATGCCGTGGTCCATCAGCTCCAGGAAGTACCGGTCCTTGCCGAAGATGTCCTGGTAGTCGGAGGCGGCCTGGAGGGCCTCGTCGAACTGGCCGAGGCGCAGTCGCGTCTGCAGCTCACCGGAGGGGCAGCCGGTGGAGGCGATCAGGCCCTCGCTCCACTGGGAGATCGTCTCCTTGTCCATGCGCGGCCACTTCTGCAGCCAGCCCTCGGCGTACGCGTCCGAGGACAGCTTGAAGAGGTTGTGCAGTCCCGTCTTGTTCGCCGCCCAGATCGTCTTGTGCGTGTAACCACCGGAACCGGAGACGTCGTCGCGCTTCTGGTGCGGCTGGCCCCACTGGATCTTCCGCTTGTTGCGCCGGGACTCCGGGGCGACGTACGCCTCGATGCCGATGATCGGCGTGACGCCCGCCTTCTGCGCGGAGTGGAAGAAGTCGTACGCCCCGTGGAGGTTGCCGTGGTCGGACATCGCGATGTGCGACATGCCCATCTCGTTGCACGCGTTGAACATGTCCTTCAGCCGCGCGGCACCGTCCAGCAGCGAGTACTGGGTGTGGACGTGCAGGTGCGTGAAGGGCGGCTTTGACACGGTGAGGGCCTCCATTGGCAAACGCGCGGCGACAGTCGGGGACAGCTTGGAAGTCTACGACCGGCGACTGACAACCGGCGGGCACTCCGGAGTACGGTCGGGCGTTGGACAGGGCAGAACACCTGTCTTGCGTGTCACACATCTCACGCACCATTTGCACCAGGAGGCACCGAGCGATGTCGGACCAGCAGCCCACCGCTGAGCAGCGCGGCGAGCAGATCCTCGCCGTCTTCGGCACCGCGTTCGGCGAGCTGCTCGCCGCCGACCCCGCCGCGTTCCGGGTGAAGTTCCGCAAGATGGCGTCGTCGGCCTTCGCCTTCTACCGCGGCACGGCGTGCCTCTTCTACCACGACGTCGAGCGCGAGCAGCACGGTGGCCCGTACCTGGACGACCGCACCAGCCGGGTGTGGATCCACGGCGACCTGCACGCGGAGAACTTCGGCACGTACATGGACTCCACGGGCCGCCTGATCTTCAACGTGAACGACTTCGACGAGGCCTACGTCGGCCCGTTCACCTGGGACCTCAAGCGGTTCGCCGCCTCCGTGGCGCTGGTCGGCTACTCCAAGGCGCTCAGCGACGACCAGATCACCGACCTGGTGCGCACGTACGCGGCGGCCTACCGCGAGCGCATCCACGCGCTGGCGACGGGCGCGAAGAACGACGAGGTGCCGCCCTTCACGCTGGACACGGCCGAGGGCCCGCTCCTGGACGCGCTGCGCGACGCCCGCTCGCTGACCCGTTTCGGGCTGCTCGACTCGATGACGGAGATCCGCGACTTCGAGCGCCGCTTCGCGCCGGGCGGCGGCTCCATCGAGCTGGACGCGGCGACGCGTTACAAGGTGCTGGCCGCGTTCGACGGCTATCTGGAGACGCTGCCCGAGTCGTCCCTCGCCCGCCCGGACTCGTACCGGGTGAAGGACGTCGTGGGGCGGCGCGGCATCGGCATCGGGTCGGCCGGCCTGCCCTCGTACAACATCCTGCTGGAGGGCAACAGCGACGCCCTCGAGAACGACGTGGTCATCTACATGAAGCAGGCCCAGACGCCGGCCGTGTCGCGGCACATCACCGACCCGGCGATCCGCGAGTACTTCCAGCACGAGGGCCACCGCACGGTCATCTCGCAGCGCGCGCTGCAGGCGCACGCGGACCCGTGGCTGGGCTGGACCGAACTGGACGGCTCCGGGCAGCTGGTCGCCGAGGTGTCGCCGTACGCGGTGGACCTGGACTGGGGCGACATCGACGACCCGGAGGAGATCGCGGCGGTCGTCGCGGACCTCGGCCGGGCCACGGCGACGATGCACGCGGCGGCGGACGACCTGTCGGGCCAGTCGCTGGTGCCGTTCTCCACGGAGCGCGCCATCGACGCGGCGATCGCCGCCGACGAGGACGGGTTCGCGGGCGTCCTGGTCGACTTCGCGCACTCCTACGGGGCACGCGCGCGTGCGGACCACCAGATCTTCGTGGACCTGTTCCGCAACGGCCGGATTCCCGGTCTATAACGCACAGGCACCCTTTAGGCATCGCTTACAGGAACCCATGGCACACTCCTCGGCGATGGACGAGATATCCGGGACCCAGCTCAGAGCCGTGCGCGCGGCGCTCTTCACGGCACTCGTCGTGACGCTCTCCGCCGCGTCGCACGTCCTGCTGTCCCGGGTCCCCCTGCCGCTGCCGACGGTCGCCGCGATCGCCGGCGCGGTCTTCGTGATCGCGTACGCGCTCGCCGGGCGCGAGCGCCGCTTCGGCCGGATCGCGGCGCTGCTCGTGCCGCTGGAGCTGGCGGCCGACACGGTCTTCACCACGGGCCAGCACGTCTGTTACGGCGAGGCGGGCGGCCCGGTCGCGGGCACCCTGCGCTCGTTCGGCTTCGACGTGCTGTGCGCGGGGAACGTCGGGACGCCGCTGGCACGGATGGCCGGCGGCACCGACCGGGCCGCGGCCCTGCTCGCCCACTCCGACCCGGCCGCGTCCTGGCTGCTGCTCGGCGCGCACGTCACGGTCGGCCTGCTCGCGGCCGCGTGGCTGCGCCGCGGCGAGCAGGCGCTGGCCCAACTGCTGCGGGCGGTGGCCGCGTTCACGTTCCGGCCGCTGCTGCTCGCCTGCGCCGCGGTCACCGCACACCGGGAGCCCGCGGCCCCCGGCACGCGCCCCGCCGCCCGCGTGGCGGCCGCGCACACCCGGATCTGGGTGCACTCCGTGGGACGGCGCGGACCGCCGTGCCTGGCCGCCTGAGCCCTCCCGGGCCGGGCCCAGCGCACGACAGTCCCCCCTCTTTCACGAATCTACGGAGTACGGATCATGAGCAAGCGCAACAGTCAGCAGGCGAAGACGGCGGCCCGTGAGCGGCTGCGCGTCGAGCGCGAGCGCCAGGCGAAGAAGGACAAGGCGAAGCGCCAGTCGATCGTCGCCGGTTCCATCGTGGGTGTCCTCGCGATAGCCGGTGTCGTCAGCTACCTGGTGGTGCAGGGCAACGAGCCGTCCTACTGGGACGCCGCGAAGGACCAGGCCCTGGTCGCCCCGAAGAACACCACGGGCAAGAACAACACCACGGTCACGCTGGGCAAGGACTCCGCGAAGAAGACCGTCGTGGCCTTCGAGGACTCGCGCTGCCCGGTCTGCGCCTCCTTCGAGCAGACGGTCGGCACGACCGTGAAGAAGGACATCGACGACGGCAAGTACAAGCTGCAGTACGTCGGCGCCACCTTCCTCGACACCAACCTCCAGGGCGAGGGCTCCAAGAACGCGCTGAGCGCGCTGGGCGCCGCTCTGAACGTCTCCAAGGACGCCTTCTGGGACTACAAGGAGGCGCTGTACTCCAAGAAGTGGCACCCGGAGGAGACCGACGACAAGTTCAAGGACGACGCGTACCTCATCAAGGTCGCGAACACCGTCCCCGAGCTGAAGAACGACAAGGCCTTCCAGAAGGACGTCAAGGACGGCACCTTCGACAAGTGGGCGCTGGAGATGTCGAAGAACTTCGACGACAACAAGTTCGGCGTGCAGGGCACTCCGTCCTTCGTCGTGGACGGCAAGAAGATCACCGGTTCCGACGGTGAGAACGCGCCGATGACGGTCGAGGAGTGGAACGCGGCGGTGGACAAGGCGCTCAAGGCGTGACGCGTGGCTGAAGGGCGGGCGAACTCTTCCGGTTCGCCCGCCCTCGGCATGTACCGGTCAGTAAGGTGGTCGGCCGTGACCAGTCGATTCCCTGAAGTGCCGCGGAACGCGGCCAACTCCCTTGCCCCGCGCCGCCGTACGGTCGTGAAGGCCGCGGCCGCCGGCGCCGTGCTCGCCGCCCCGCTCGCCTCGGCGGCCTCCGCCCGGGCCGCCGAGGCGCCCGCCTTCCTGCACGGCGTCGCGTCCGGCGACCCGCTGCCCGACGGCGTCCTGCTGTGGACCCGCGTGACGCCCACCGCGGCGGCGGTGCCCGGTTCGGGCCAGGGCCCGGACACCCGGGTGAGCTGGGAGATCGCCGAGGACAAGGCGTTCGGCACGGTGGTGGGCCGCGGCACCGCGACCGCGAGCGCCGCTTCGGACCACACCGTGAAGGCCGATGTGCGGGGCCTTCGCCCGGCGAGCGTCTACTACTTCCGCTTCTCCGTGGGTGACGCGTACTCGCCGGTGGGCCGCACCCGCACCGCGCCGGCGGCCGACGCCTCCGCCGCGGGCCTGCGCTTCGGCGTGGTGTCCTGCGCCAACTGGGAGGCGGGCTGGTTCTCCGCGTACCGGCACCTGGCCGCCCGCACCGACCTGGACGCGGTCTTCCACCTCGGCGACTACCTCTACGAGTACAGGACGGGCGAGTACCCCGAGGCGAAGTACACCGTCCGCCCGCACCAGCCCGCCCACGAGATCGTCTCGCTCGCCGACTACCGGATCCGGCACGGCCTGCACAAGACGGACGACGACGTGCGGGCGATGCACGCCGCGCACCCGCTGATCGCGATCTGGGACGACCACGAGTTCGCCAACGACGCCTGGTCGGGCGGCGCCGAGAACCACACGCCGGGCACCGAGGGCGACTGGGCGGCCCGCCAGCAGGCGGCCAAGCAGGCCTACTTCGAGTGGATGCCGGTCCGCGCGTCGACCGCGGGCACCGTCTACCGCCGGCTGCGCTTCGGCAAGCTGGCCGATCTGCACCTGCTGGACCTGCGCTCGTTCCGCTCGCAGCAGTCGAGCGTCGGCAACGGCGACGTGGACGACGCGGACCGCACGATCACCGGCCGCGCCCAGCTCGACTGGCTGAAGTCGGGGCTCGCCGCGTCCGACGCCCGCTGGAAGCTGGTCGGCACCTCGGTGATGATCTCGCCGGTCGCCTTCGGCGCGCTGCCCGCCCACCTCCTGGGCCCGCTCGCGGAGTTGCTCGGCCTGCCCAAGGAGGGCCTGGCCATCAACGTCGACCAGTGGGACGGCTACACGCACGACCGCAAGGAGCTCATCTCGCACCTGCGCGAGAAGGGCATCCGCGACACCGTCTTCCTGACCGGCGACATCCACATGGCGTGGGCGAACGACGTACCGGTGACGGCCGGCACGTATCCGCTCTCGCCGTCCGCGGCCACGGAGTTCGTCGTCACGTCGGTGACGTCGGACAACCTCGACGACATCCTGCACGTCGCCCCCGACACGCTCTCCACGGTCGCCGAGGGCGCCGTCAAGGCGGCCAACCGGCACGTGAAGTGGCTGGACATGGACTCCCACGGCTACGGCGTCCTGGACGTCACGGCGGAGCGCGCGCAGATGGACTACTACGTGATCTCCGACCGCACGGACAAGAACGCCACGACCTCCTGGAAGCGCTCGTACCGCACGCTCAGCGGCACACAGAAGGTCGAGCGCGTCGACGCACCCGTGCGGTGATGGCTGTGCGCTGAATTCCGGCCACCGGCAAGAGCGTTACCAGCAGATGACGCCGCTCACGGTGGGTGGTGCGTGCGCGACCTCGCGCGGGTCCGAATACGGACACACCACCCACCCCGGTAACCCCTGCCGTTACGTCCGCGTCTCAAACTCCGGACGCCCGGCGAATTTCTTCTCCCGCTTGCCCCGGTTTGCCGGGCACAACTCCGTGATCGACGCGACCAGTTCCCTGCTCTTCCTGACGTGACATGACCACGTAATCTCCCGGCGGCGGCGAGGAAGTCCCTCCCCGCTCGCGTCCGCGAGGAGCCCAGAATGACCTCCCTCACCCCGAACACCCCGATATCCCCGCGCCTGCGCCGCCGGCTGCTCGGCACCGCGGTGCTGGCCGGAACCCTGGCCCTGGTCCCGCTCTCCGCCCCCACCGGCAGCGCCGCCGCCACGAAGACCACGGCCGCCGAGAAGTGCGCGACCGACACGAACGCCCTCGCCCGCGAGAAGAAGCCGACCGGCGCCGGCCACGCCCAGGAGCCCAACGAACTCACCGCGACGCAGGCCAAGGCCATGGACGCGGCCCTGCAGAAGAGACTCGACAAGCTGCGCGCCGAGGGCACCCTGGAGGGGGGCCTGAGCGCCGCGGCGTCGACCACGATCCCGGTGTACGTGCACGTGATCCACGACGGCACGACCGGCAAGCTGTCGGCCACGTCGATCGCCAACCAGATCAGCGTCCTGAACGCCGCCTACAGCGGGCAGGGCACCGGCAACACCGACTCCGGCTACCAGTTCCAGCTCGTCGCGACCGACTACACGGACAACGCCTCCTGGTACAACGGCATCACCCCGGGCTCGGCCGCCGAGAAGTCGATGAAGACCACGCTGCGCAAGGGCGGCGCGAACGCGCTGAACTTCTACACCGCGAACCTCGGCCAGGACCTGCTCGGCTGGGCGACCTTCCCGTCCTCGTACAAGTCGAACCCGTCCGACGACGGCGTGGTCGTCCTCGACACCTCGCTGCCCGGCGGCTCGGCCACGAACTACAACGAGGGCGACACCGGCACCCACGAGATCGGCCACTGGATGGGGCTGTACCACACCTTCCAGGGCGGCTGTAACGGCAACGGCGACTACGTCTCCGACACCCCGGCCGAGAAGAGCGCCGCGTTCGAGTGCCCGACCGGGCGCGACACCTGCACGAACAAGACGGGTGTCGACCCGATCCACAACTTCATGGACTACACGTACGACTCCTGCATGTACCAGTTCACCGCGGGTCAGGTGCAGCGCATGAAGGACAGCTGGACGGCGTACCGGGCGGGCTAGGCCCGGTATCCGCTAGAGGGTCTCCAGGAAGCCGAGCGCCACCCGCCAGGTGGCCTCGGCGGCCTCCTCGTCGTAGTCCGGCAGGTCGGGGTCGGTGAAGAGGTGGCCCGCCCCGGCGTAGCGGTAGACCTCCACGTCGGCGCCCGCGCGCCCCATCTGGAGGTACCAGGTGTTCAGCCAGTCGTCGGTCTCGAAGGCGTCGGGCGAGGCGACGTGCAGCTGCACCGGGAGCTCGTCCACGGTCGCGTTCTCGGCGATGTCGGACGTGCCGTGCAGGAGCAGCAGCCCCCTGGCCTTCTCGTCGCCGAGGGCGAGGGTCTGCGCGGTCGCGGCGCCCAGCGAGAAGCCCGCGTAGACCAGGCCGCGCTCGGAGTAGGGGGCGGCGGCCAGGACGGCCCGCTTGAGCAGCTCGTCCTTGCCGATCTCGTCCTGGTGCGCCATGCCCTCCTCGACGGTGTCGAAGGTGCGGCCCTCGAAGAGGTCCGGGGTCCACACCTCGTGCCCGGCGGCGCGCAGCCGGTCGGCCGCGGCCTCCACGGCGGGCCGCAGACCGTACGTCGAGTGGAAAAGCATGATGTTCATGAGGCCCATGGTGCCAGGAACGCCACAGGTTAGACGTGGCCGATCCCGGTTACCGTCGTTGCATGGAGAACGTACTGCGCCCACTGATCGTCGTCGGTGGTTCGGTCGTCATCACCCTGCTGGTGGGCTGGGCCGTCGACCGTCTGCTGCAGCGCGCCGACCGACGTCACCACGACACCCCGCTGTGGGGTCTGCTGCGCCGCTGCCGTCTGCCCCTTCAAGTCGTGCTCTGCGCGGCCCTGTTGAGAGGGTCGTACGACCAGGCGGAGATCGCCCCCGAGCACTCCCCCGCGATCGGCCGGGCGCTGAGCCTGGTCCTGATCGGCGCCACCGCCTGGCTGGTGATCCGGATCGCCGCCGCGGTCGTCGAGTCGTCCTACGCCCGGTACGCCACCGCGCACCGCGATCCGGCCCGGGTCCGCCGGGTGCGCACCCAGGTCACCCTGATCCAGCGGATCGTGTCGGCGATCGTCATCGTCGTGGCGCTGGCCGCGATGCTGCTGACCTTCCCCGCGTTCCGGGCGGCGGGCGCCTCGCTGCTCGCCTCGGCCGGCATCCTCGGCATCGTCGCCGGTGTCGCCGCCCAGTCCACGCTCGGCAACCTCTTCGCGGGCCTGCAGATCGCCTTCGGCGACATGGTCAGGATCGGGGACACCGTCGTCGTGGACGGCGAGTGGGGCACGGTCGAGGAGATCACGCTCACCTTCCTTGCCGTGCGCACCTGGGACGAGCGCCGGATCACGATGCCCGTGTCGTACTTCACGTCGAAGCCGTTCGAGAACTGGTCGCGCGGCGGCGCCCAGATGACCGGCACCGTCTTCTTCCACCTCGACCACAGCGCGCCCGTGCCGCTGATGCGCGAGAAGCTGCACGACGTCCTGCGCGAGTGCGCGGCCTGGGACGGCCGGGACTGGGGCCTGGCGGTGACCGACACCACGCCCAGCACCCTCCAGGTCCGCGCCCTGGTCACGGCCAAGGACGCGGACGACATCTGGACGGTGCGGGTCACGGTCCGCGAGCAGCTGGTCCGCTGGCTGGCCGAGCAGCACCCGTACGCGCTGCCGCGGATCAACACGGCGACCGCCCTGATCGCCCCCGACGAGATGGCCGCGGCCCTCCCGGACCACGTGCTCCTGCGCGACGGCCGGGCCCCGCGCACCGGGCGCGGCTGACCCGTCGCCCGGGGAGGGGGAACGGCGGGCGCTAGGGCCTGTCGTCACACTCCCGTCGTCGCCCGCAGGGCGGCCCCGCGGCGTCTGGTGCGTGCGATCGCAAGGCGCCGGAAGGTCCTGGTAGCGGAGCTGCTCGGGCCTTTCGGCAACGCGGCGAGCGTGCGTGCCAGACGCCGCGGGGCAGACGGGAGTGTGACGACAGGCCCTAGCGAAGGCTCCGCACGTCCAGCTGCCGCAGCACCCGGTCGACCACCTCGGGGTCGGCCCCGGGTTCGCTGCGGGCGGCCAGCACCTCGTGCCGCGCCGCGGACATCATCTCGCCCTGGATGCGGCGGACCCGCTTGATCCGGGCGTACCGCTTCGCCTGCGACTCCCGCCGCTCCTCCGCGCCCATCTCGGGGTTGATGCGGAGCCCGATGTCGTAGGCCCTGCGGAGCATCTGCTCCTGCACCTCCTCGGGCAGCTCCTCGACCTCCTCGATCTCCTTGAGCCGGCGCTTGGCCGCCTTCGCGGCGCGCAGCGCGAGGACCTTCTCGTACTCCTGCTCGGCCTCGGTGTCGGCCCGCACGCGCAGCTTCCTGACCAGCCAGGGCAGGCTCAGGCCCTGGAGCACGAGGGTCGCCATGATGACCCCGAAGGCGATGAAGACGATCTCGTCGCGGTCCGGGAAGGGCGAGCCGTCGTCCATGGTGAGCGGGATGGCGAGGGCCAGTGCCACGGAGGCCACGCCGCGCATCCCCGACCACCACATGACGACGGTCTCCCGCCAGCTCACCGGGATCTCCTCGTCGACGTCGCGCCGCGCGTGCAGCCGCTGCGTCACCCAGGTCATCGGCAGCAGCCACAGCAGCCGGACGACGATGACGACCCCGACGACCGCCGCCGCCCAGCCCAGCATCTCGCCCCAGCGGCCGGACGCGGTCCTGATCACGTTGTGCACCTCCAGGCCGATGAGGCCGAAGGCGACGCCGGTGACGAGGGTGTCGACGACGTCCCAGAAGGCGCGGCCGGTGAGCCGGGTGAGGACGTCGTCCGCGTCGAAGGCGTGCTCGGCCAGGAACAGGGCCGTGGTCAGGACGGCGAGCACGCCCGAGCCGTGCAGCTCCTCGGCGAGGACGTAGGAGGCGTACGGGATGAGCAGGGTGAGGCCGATCTGCAGGGTGGCGTCGCCGAGGTAGCCCATGAGCTTGTTGGCGCCCCAGCCGAGGGCGAAGCCGACGGCGACGGCGACGACCGCGGACAGCACGAGTTCGAGCGCGGCCCGCGGTGCGGAGAAGCTGCCGCTGACGGCGGCGGCGATCGCCACGTGGTAGAGCACGATCGCGGTCACGTCGTTGAACAGACCCTCGCCCTCCAGGATCGACACCATGCGCCGGGGCAGCCCGAGCTGCCCGGCGACGGCGGTCGCCGCGACCGGGTCGGGCGGCGCCACGAGCGCGCCCAGCGCGACGGCGGCGGCGATCGACAGACCGGGCACGACCGCGTTCGCCACGACGGCGACGGCGGCCGTGGTGACGAAGACGAGGGCGACGGCGAGCAGGAAGATCGGCCGTTTGTTGGCCGCGAACTGACGCCATGACGTGCGGTGCACGGCCGCGTAGAGGAGCGGTGGCAGCACGAGCGGCAGGATCAGGTCGGGCTGGATGTCGACGTTCGGTACGGCGCGGATCAGGGCGAGGACGATACCGAGGAGCGTCATCAGGACCGGCGCGGGCAGCCCGAGCCGGTCGCCGAGCGGAACGCTCAGCACGGCCCCCAGCAACAGCACGAACAGCAGGGCCAATTGATCCACGGGTGCTCCGACCAGGTTCGACGATCAGGGACGTTCCAGCCCCAAGAGTGCCACGCACATCCGGGCAAACCACCCTCGGGGCTTTGCACCCCCTCCGATGTCTGCGGCATTTGTGCCACCGGAAGTCACGCGAGAGGTCTTCCGGTGCGGACGGGGCGCGGGCACTATGCGGGGTGCACGAATTCATGGACCGGAACAACTGCCACGTACCTGACCGGAGTTCGTATGCCCCGACTCACCCGCAGACACTTCATCGCCGCCAGCACGGCCACGGCATCGGCCGCGGCCTGGACGGCGGCCTCGCCCACGGCGTGGGCGGCCGCCCCGGACCGGCCGGGCCCTGATCCGTACGAGCGGATCGCCCGCGCCGCGGCCATGAACTGGCGCCGCCTGCCCACCGGTTGGCAGGACGCCCCCTTCCTCGCCGACGGCCGGCTCGGCGCCCAGCTCTACCGGGGCGGAACGGCGAACACCCTCAAGCTGATGCTCAGCCACACCGAGGTCCAGGACCAGCGCGGCCAGTGGCGCGGCGGCATCGGCTTCTCCCGCCTCCCCGTCGGCCACTTCACGCTCACCCTCGCCGGCGACGTCACGGCCGTCGACTGGACCCTCGACCCGTACGACGCCGAACTGCGCGGCACCGTCACCACCACGAGCGGCAGCCTCGCCTTCACGGCGCTGGTGCACAACGACACGTCGACGCTGCTCGTCTCGACCCGCCCCAGCCCCGGCGAGGAGGCCGCGGCCTGGACGTTCCAGTGGCTCCCGGCGGCGACCACCCGCACGTCCGGCAAGCCCGAGGACTACACGCCGAACCCGGACCCCACGGTCACCGACTCGCACGTCCAGCAGCCGCTGATCGCGGGCGGCGGCTGGACCACGGCCTGGCGCGAACGCCGCGCAGGGACGGGCCGGCTGCTCGCCGCCCACGTGGCGTACCGCGCCTCGGGCGACGTGGCGGAGACGACACGGGCCGCGCACGACCGGGTCGACCGCGCCCTGACCACCGACCCGGACGAGCAGGTCGAGCGGCACCGCCGCTGGTGGCACCGCTTCTACCACCGCAGCCTCCTGTCGGTCCCCGACAAGCGCCTCCAGGCCTTCTACGTCCTCCAGCTCTACAAACTCGCCGCCGCCACGCGCGCGGGCGGCCCGACGATCTCCGAGTGGGGCCCGTGGTTCCCGGAGATCGGCAACAACTGGACGGCCGTGTGGTGGAACCTGAACGTCCAGATCGGCATGGCGCCGATCCACGGCTCCAACCACCTCGAACTCGACTCGGTCACCAGCACGTTCGCCCGGTACGAGAAGAACCTGCCCACGTCGGTCCCGGCCGCGTACCGGGACGGCGAGAGCTACGCGCTCGGCCACCCCTCGGACTGGCAGCTGCGGGCGGGCGACACCTACGACGTCGGCGCCCCGGGCAGCGACCACGTCTCCGACAACTTCGGCAACCTCACCTGGGCGATGCACAACGTCTGGCAGACCTACGCCCACACCCAGGACACGGCGGTCCTGCGGGACACGCTCTTCCCGATCCTGACGAACGCGATCAACTTCTACGCCCACTTCCTCCACGAGGGCCCCGACGGGAAGCTCCACCTCCTCCAGACCCGCTCCCCCGAGTACGCCGACGCCGAGGACTGCACGTACGACCTGTCCCTGATCCGGTGGGGCGCCCGCACCCTCCTGCGGACGGCGCGCATCCTGCGCACGGACCACCCCAAGGCGCCGCTCTGGCGGGACATCGCCGCACGCCTGACCCCGTACGCCGAGGACCCGGCGGCCGGCGTCATGATCGGCAAGGACGTCCCGCTGGCCGGCTCCCACCGCCACCACTCGCACCTGCTGTGGCTCTACCCGCTCCGCGAGCGCAGCTGGGACCGCCCGGCCGACCGGGACGTGATGGCGCGCAGCACGGCCCACTGGGTCTCGATGCAGCAGCTCTGGCACGGCTACAGCTACGCGACGGCGTCCTCGATGTACTCGGTCATGGGCGAGCCCGAGAAGGCCCTCGACTTCCTGACCTTCTTCACGGACCTCGGCGCCGTCGCCGACTGCGCGATGACGCCGAACACCATGTACCGCGAGGGCAGGAACTTCGCCCTGGAGAGCCCGCTGTCGGCGGCCCAGTCGATGCTGGACATGGCGGTGCAGAGCCACGAGGGCGTGCTCAAGGTGTTCCCGTCGGTCTCGGAGCGCTGGCCGGACGCGTCGTTCGCGGCGCTGCGCACCCAGGGCGCGTTCCTGGTGGACGCGGACCGGGAGGCGGGCCGGACGCGCTCCGTCCGGGTCCACAGCGAGGCGGGCGCACCGCTGACGCTGGAGCACGGGATCCGGGGGGACATCTCCGTACGCGACGACAGGGGCAGGCAGCTGCACTGGCGGGAAACGGCCCCCGGCCGCATCACCGTCCGGCTGCCGCGCGGCGCGACGGCGTCGATCACACCGAAGAACTCGGCGGTGGCCGCTCCCCGCGACGTCCCGTCCCTCGGCGAACGGACGGGGTGGGGGCTGCCCTAAAAGGGGCCCGGGCGCGGGGCCCGGAGCACCGCGCGAGCGGCCGACCGGTCACCCGCGCGGCGCGGCGCTCAGCCGATGGTCTTCCGCATCGCCCGGTGCGGGATCCCCGCATCGGGAAACTCCGGCCCGTACGCGACGTACCCGAGACGCTCGTAGAACCCCAGCGCATGGGTCTGCGCGTGGAGGTCCACCGCGACGAGCCCCCGCTCCCGGGCGGCCAGCTCGATCGCCGCCACCAGGGCCGCGCCGACGCCGAGGCCGCGCGCGGCCTTGGCCACGGCGAGACGCCCGAGGGCGCCCACGTCCGCGGCGCCGCCGTTCTTCACGGCGGCGGCGTCGCCGGTCAGCAGCCGGCCGGTGCCGAGCGGCAGCCCGTCGTCCCGGACGGCCAGCACGTGCACGGCCCCCGCGTCGTACGCGTCGTACTCGATGTCCTCGGGCACGCCCTGCTCACCGACGAAGACGTCCCTGCGCACCGCGAAGCACGCCGCGCGGTCGGCCTCCTCCTCGGCCACCCGGATCGCGAACCCGGCGGTCACGAGCTCTCCGCCCGCACCCGGTCGAGCGCCGTCTGCAGGTCCTCGGGGTACTCGCTCGCGAACTCGACCCACTGCCCGTCGCCCGGGTGCTCGAAGCCGAGGCGCACCGCGTGCAGCCACTGCCGGGTGATGCCGAGCCGCTTGGCGAGCGTCGGGTCCGCGCCGTACGTCAGGTCGCCGACGCAGGGGTGCCGGTGCGCGGACATGTGCACGCGGATCTGGTGCGTGCGGCCCGTCTCCAGCTTGATGTCCAGCAGGGAGGCGGCCCGGAAGGCCTCGATGAGGTCGTAGTGCGTCACGGAGGGCTTGCCGTCCGCCGTGACCGCCCACTTGTAGTCGTGGTTCGGGTGCCGGCCGATGGGGGCGTCGATCGTCCCGCTCATCGGGTCCGGGTGGCCCTGCACCAGCGCGTGGTAGCGCTTGTCCGGCACGCGCTCCTTGAACTGGCGCTTCAGCGACGTGTACGCCCGCTCCGACTTGGCGACGACCATCAGGCCCGAGGTGCCGACGTCGAGGCGGTGCACGATGCCCTGGCGCTCGGCGGCGCCGGACGTGGAGATCCGGTACCCGGCGGCGGCGAGCCCGCCGATCACCGTCGTCCCGGTCCAGCCGGGGCTGGGGTGGGCGGCGACCCCGACCGGCTTCACAATCACGACGATGTCGTCGTCGTCGTGCACGATCTCCATGCCCTCGACGGGCTCGGCGACGATCTGCACCGGAGCGGGCGCCTGCGGCATCTCCACTTCCAGCCAGGCGCCACCGTGCACCCGCTCGGACTTGCCCACCACCGAACCGTCGACCGCGACCTTCCCGGCGGCGGCGAGCTCGGCGGCCTTGGTGCGGGAGAAGCCGAACATGCGGGAGATGGCGGCGTCGACGCGCTCGCCCTCCAGGCCGTCGGGCACGGGCAGGGTACGGATCTCGGGACTTGTACTCACGCATCGAGTATGCCGGAGCGCACCGACACTCCCGACCGCCAACCCCGTGACCAGGGGCTCAGTCCTTGTGAACCGTCCCGTCCGGGTCGATGCCGCGGAAGGACAGCAGCACGATCAGGATGCCGCCGCACACGATCGCGGAGTCGGCGAGGTTGAACACCGGGTAGTTCTTCGGCGCGATGAAGTCGACCACGGCGCCCTCGAAGACGCCGGGCGCGCGGAAGATCCGGTCCGTGAGGTTGCCGAGCGCCCCGCCGAGCAGCAGCCCCAGCGCGATCGCCCAGGGCAGGCTGTAGAGCTTCCTGGCCAGGCGCGCGATCACCACGATCACCGCGGCGGCGATCACGGTGAAGATGATCGTGAACGCCTCACCGATGCCCCAGGCGGCGCCGGGGTTCCTGATCACCTCGAGCTTCAGCCAGTCACCGAGGATCTCGATGGACTCGCGGTGCTCCAGCTCGGCGACCACGATCAGCTTGCTGACCAGGTCCAGGGCGTACGCCAGCGCGGCCACCGCGAACAGCACGGCGATGCGCCGCCTGCCCTTGGGCCGCTCGGCGCTCTCCTCGGCCGGGGCCGTGGTCTCCGCGGTCTCCGCGGCCTCCCCGGCCTTCTCCGGCTCGGCTGCTCCCGCCTCAGGGGAATCCGGCGTACCGATGACGCGCTCCGCTTCTGCCACGTGAGTCCCTCAACCTCGTACCTGACTGAGGACGAGAGTACGGCACGGCCGCGGGCCCCGACGTGGTCGGTGGTCAGTAACGGCGCTCCTGCTTCTGCTTGCACTCCACACAGAGCGTGGCCCGCGGGAAGGCCTGCATCCGGGCCTTCCCGATGGGGTTCCCGCAGTTCTCGCAGAGCCCGTACGTGCCGGCGTCCAGCCGCTCCAGGGCCCGCTCGGTCTGCAACAGCATCTCCCGGGCGTTGGCGGCCAGCGCCATCTCGTGCTCGCGGGTGATGTTCTTGGTGCCGGTGTCGGCGTCGTCGTCGCCCGCCCCGTCCCCGGAGTCCCGCATCAGTCCCGCGAGCCCCTCCTCGGCAGTCGCGATCTCGCTCCCGAGCCGCAGCACCTCGCTCTGCAGCTCGGCGCGCGCCTCGGCGACCTCCGCGGGGGTCCACGGGTCCTCGCCGGGCCGGACCGCCAGCTCCCCGGGTGCGCCCGCGGCCCGCGCCTTGGGGACCTCCCCGGGCTTCTTCGCCGCCGTGGCCGTGCCCTGAGTCTTCTTCGCAACCACTGTCGTGGCTCCCGTCGTCTTCGCGGCCTCGTCGGCCGCGCCCTCGGCCGCGGAGGCGACCGCCTTCTTCGCCGCGCCCTTGCGCCCGGCGGTCTTCTTGGCGTCCGCCTTCTTGGCCTCGGTCTTCTTGGCCACCGTCTTCGCCGCGGCCTTCTTGGCCGCGGCGCCCGGGGAACCGCTCCCGGCACCGGCCGCCGCCCCGGTCCCCTCCTCGGCGACGGCCTGCTCGGCCGCGCTCCGCCCGGCCGTCCCGCCCTGCGCCTTCTTCTTCGTCGTACGCTTCCCCGCCGCGGCCTTCCCGCCACCTGCGGCCGCGTGCCCAGCGCCTTCGGAGGCGACGGCGTCCTTGCCCGCCGCCTTCTTGGCCGTGCGTTTCGCCGCGGACGTCTTCTTCGCCGCGGCACTCCCGGCGGACGCCGAGGACTGCGTGGTCTTCTTGCCCCCCACGTCCTTCCCGGCCCCGCCGGAGGCAGTGGCACGGGCCGCCCCGCCGGAGGCACCCGCGCCCGTGGATCTGCCGGACGCAGACTGCTGAACGGCGGTCTTCTTCGCCACCATGGCCGCGGCCCCTTCACAAATTGTGATCTTGCTCGCGAATCGTGCTGGGACGATAAATCGACTCGGGGCCCGCGGCAACGGGGCGCCGAGCCCGATCCACCCCCTCGTCACGCCCCCGCGACCGCCTCGCGACAGACCTGCAAGCGTTGTGCCCAGCTCCCGGCCGGGTAATCCGCCCGCCCACCGGGCGCCCCGGGACCAGCTCGGATCGGACACCGTGCGTATCGCCATTCGGGTCACCCTGCGCAGCCGCCACCCCCACGCCCCGGCCCCGCGAAAACCGGTCGGCCGTCCCTTCCCGGGCGCCGTACACTGGGCGGAGCGAAAAGCGTGGATGGGGCCGAGTAGCGACGTACGCAGCCAAGAGCGATCCGGGGACGGTGGAAGCCCGGGGGCGAGCGCGCCGCGAAGATCACCCCGGAGCCGCCGGAAGAACGCCGCAGGGCAGGTGCAGCGGCCAGTAGACCCGGCATCGCGACCCCAATGAGGGGGCTCACCGAAGCGCTCACCGGCGCCCAGGAGGGCCAAGGAGGGTGGTACCGCGGGAGCGCGCCGCACACGGCGTACAGCACAGGAGCTCTCGTCCCTCCGACGGAGAGAAGCACGTCCGCCGGAGGAAGACTGATGACGCAGTACCGCCAGGTGCCCGCCCAGGTCGACCTGCCCGCCCTCGAGCACGCCGTGCTCGACTTCTGGCGCGAGCAGAAGATCTTCGCCAAGAGCCTGCAGCAGTCCGAAGGGCGCCCCGAGTGGGTGTTCTACGAGGGCCCGCCCACGGCCAACGGCATGCCGGGCGCCCACCACATCGAGGCCCGCGTCTTCAAGGACGTCTTCCCCCGCTTCCGCACCATGCGCGGCTACCACGTGGCCCGCAAGGCGGGCTGGGACTGCCACGGCCTGCCGGTGGAGCTCGCGGTCGAGAAGGAGCTCGGCTTCAACGGCAAGAAGGACATCGAGGCGTACGGCATCGCCGAGTTCAACGCCAAGTGCCGCGAGTCCGTGACCCGGCACACCGACGCCTTCTCCGACCTGACGACCCGCATGGGCTACTGGGTCGACCTCGACGACGCGTACCGGACGATGGACCCGGAGTACGTCGAGTCGGTCTGGTGGTCGCTGAAGGAGATCTTCGACAAGGGCCTGCTCACCCAGGACCACCGCGTCGCCCCCTGGTGTCCGCGCTGCGGCACCGGCCTCTCCGACCACGAGCTGGCGCAGGGCTACGAGACGGTCGTCGACCCCTCGGTCTATGTCCGTTTCCCGCTCACCTCCGGTCCGCTGGCCGGCCAGGCCTCGCTCCTGGTCTGGACGACGACCCCCTGGACGCTGGTCTCCAACACGGCGGTCGCCGCGCACCCCGACGTCCGCTACGTCGTCGCGACCGACGGCGAGGAGAAGATCGTCGTCGCCGAGCCGCTCGTCGAGAAGGCGCTCGGCGAGGGCTGGGAGACGACCGGCGAGTCCTTCACCGGCGCGGAGATGGAGCGCTGGAAGTACCAACGCCCGTTCGAGCTCGTGGAGTTCCCGGCCGAGGCCCACTACGTGGTCAACGCCGAGTACGTGACGACCGAGGACGGTACGGGTCTGGTCCACCAGTCCCCCGCGTTCGGCGAGGACGACCTCAAGGTCTGCCGCGCGTACGGCCTGCCGGTGGTGAACCCGGTGCTGCCCGACGGCACGTTCGCCCCCGAGGTCCCGATGGTGGGCGGCGTCTTCTTCAAGAAGGCGGACGAGAAGCTCACGGAGGACCTGAAGGAGCGCGGTCTGCTCTTCAGGCACCTCCCGTACGAGCACAGCTACCCGCACTGCTGGCGCTGCCACACGGCGCTGCTCTACTACGCGCAGCCGTCCTGGTACATCCGCACCACCGCGGTCAAGGACCGTCTCCTCCAGGAGAACGAGAAGACCAACTGGTTCCCGGAGACGGTCAAGAACGGCCGCTTCGGCGACTGGCTGCAGAACAACATCGACTGGGCGCTGTCCCGCAACCGCTACTGGGGCACCCCGCTGCCCATCTGGCGCTGCGAGGAGGGCCATCTCACGTGCGTCGGCTCCCTCGGGGAGCTGTCGCAGCTGACGGGCACGGACCAGTCGTCCCTCGACCCGCACCGCCCGTACATCGACGCCGTCACCTTCCCCTGCACCCACGAGGGCTGCGCGGAAACGGCGACGCGCGTGCCGGAGGTCATCGACGCCTGGTACGACTCGGGCTCGATGCCGTTCGCGCAGTGGGGCTACCCGTACAAGAACAAGGAACTCTTCGAGTCCCGCTACCCCGCGCAGTTCATCAGCGAGGCCATCGACCAGACCCGTGGCTGGTTCTACACGCTGATGGCGATCGGCACGCTGGTCTTCGACAAGTCCTCGTACGAGAACGTGGTCTGCCTCGGCCACATCCTCGCCGAGGACGGCCGCAAGATGTCCAAGCACCTGGGCAACACGCTGGACCCGATCCCGCTGATGGACCGGCACGGCGCGGACGCGGTGCGCTGGTTCATGGCGGCCGGCGGCTCCCCGTGGGCGGCCCGCCGCGTCGGCCACGGCACCATCCAGGAGGTCGTCCGCAAGACGCTCCTCACGTACTGGAACACGGTCGCCTTCCAGGCCCTGTACGCCCGCACGTCGAACTGGGCGCCCAGCGAGGCGGATCCGGCCCCGGCCGACCGCACCGTCCTGGACCGCTGGCTGCTGTCCGAGCTGCACCAGCTCACGGACGAGGTCACCAAGTCCCTGGAGGCGTACGACACCCAGCGCGCCGGCAAGCTGCTCTCGGCGTTCGTCGACGACCTGTCGAACTGGTACGTGCGCCGCTCGCGCCGCCGCTTCTGGCAGGGCGACAAGGCCGCGCTGCGCACCCTGCACGACGTGGTGGTGACGGTCACTCAGCTGATGGCGCCGCTCACGCCGTTCATCGCGGAGCGGGTCTGGCAGGACCTGGTCGTCCCGGTCACCCCGGGCGCCCCGGAGTCGGTGCACCTGTCGTCGTGGCCCGAGCCCGACCGCTCGGCGATCGACCCGAGCCTGTCGACGCAGATGGACCTGGTCCGCCGCCTGGTGGAGCTGGGCCGTGCCACGCGCGCGGAGTCGGGCGTCAAGACCCGCCAGCCGCTGTCCCGCGCGCTGGTCGCGGTGTCGGGCTTCGACGCCCTCTCCCCCGAGCTGCACTCGCAGATCACGGAGGAGCTGAACGTCACCTCGCTGGCCTCGCTCTCCGAGGTCGGCGGCAGCCTGGTCGACACCACGGCGAAGGCGAACTTCCGGGCGCTCGGCAAGCGGTTCGGCAAGCGCGTCCAGGACGTCGCGAAGGCCGTGGCGAACGCCGACGCGGCCGCGCTGTCCCTGGCCCTGCGCGAGGGCACGGCGTCGGTCGAGGTCGACGGCGAGACGGTGACGCTGGCCCCGGACGAGGTGATCATCACGGAGACGCCCCGCGAGGGCTGGTCCGTGGCGTCCGACTCCGGTGCGACGGTCGCCCTCGACCTGGAGCTCACGGAGGAGCTGCGGCAGGCGGGCCTGGCCCGTGACGCGATCCGCCTGATCCAGGAGGCCCGCAAGAACAGCGGCCTGGACGTCGCGGACCGGATCGCCCTGCGCTGGACGTCCACGGACCCGGCGGTGATCTCGGCCCTGTCCGAGCACTCCGGCCTGATCGCGGACGAGGTCCTCGCGACGGACTTCGCCCAGGGCGAGGCGGACGACACGTACGGCACCCCGTTCACGGACGAGGGCCTGAGCCTGACGTTCCGCCTCCGCAAGGCGTAGCGGACACCCGAAGGGCCGGTGCTGCCAGGGATTCCTGGCGGCACCGGCCCTTCGGCGTTCCATCCGCTCGTACAGCAGGCGCACCGGGGCGGGCCGGATTCGAACCGGCGTCCTCCCACATGCGGTGAAGGCGCGACGACCGACTGCGCTACGCACCCCGGCGCTGCCCGCACGCTATCGGCCGACCGCCACCCGCCTCCACCGAACACCGGCACGCAAAAGGCCTTGGCCCGGATCGCAGAAACGATCCGGGCCAAGGCCTGAATGAACGCCGACGCCTTTCTCAGGCGCGCGGGGCGCCGCTTAGTTGTCGTCCTCGTCGATGAGGAAACCGCGCATCGGCGACGGAGCCTGACCCATCGGCTGCGGGCCCTGCGGCCGCACCGGAGCCATCGGCTGCGTCATCGCGGGCGACATCTGCTGCTGGGCGCCGTAGGACGGACCGCCCTGCTGCGGGTTGCCGCCCATGGTCTGGTTGCCACCGTAGGACGGGGCACCCGCACCGGCCGGAGCCATCGAAGGCGCCGGGGACGGCGGCAGCGACGCGGTCGCCGGGGTACGCGGCGGAGCCAGCGAGTCGTCGGCCTGGGTCTCCAGCTGGCGCAGCTGCGACTCCAGGTACGACTTCAGACGCGTGCGGTACTCGCGCTCGAAGCCGCGCAGGTCCTCGACCTTGCGCTCCAGCGTGGCGCGGGCGGACTCCAGGGAGCCCATCGCGACGCGGTGCTTCTCCTGCGCGTCCCGCTCCAGGGCGTCGGCCTTGGCACGGGCGTCGCGCTCCAGACCCTCGGCGCGGCTGCGGGCCTCACCGACGATCTTGTTGGCCTCGGAGCGGGCCTCGGCGATCGCCTGGTCGGCGGTCTGCTGGGCCAGCGAGAGGACACGGGCGGCGCTGTCGCCACCGGGGCCCTGACCGGGCTGCTGCATCTGCGGAGGACCACCGTGGCCGCCCATGGGACCACCCATGGGGCCGCCGAGCTGGCCCTGCATCGGACCCGGACCCTGACCCATCGGACCCTGGCCCATCGGACCGGGACCCTGCGGACCCGGACCCTGCGGGCCGTGGCCGCTGGGACCGGCCGGAAGCTGCGGAGCACCGCTCGGCAGCTGCGGCGGACCGCCCATGGGGCCGCCCATCTGCTGCTGCGGCGGGCCCGATATGCCGGCGGGCACCGGGGCGCCGGGACCGCGCATGCCCTGCGGGGGGCCCTGCTGGTCCTGCGGACCGCCCGGGCCCTCGGGGCCACCGGGGCCGGGGCCCTTGCGCATGCCGCCCTGCTGCTGGTTCTGAGCGGCGGCACGGGTGGCCGCGGCCAGCTTGGCGCGCAGGTCCTCGTTCTCGCGGAGCAGGCGGGTCAGTTCGGCTTCGACCTCATCGAGGAAGGCATCGACCTCGTCCTCGTCATAGCCTTCTCGGAGGCGGACGGTCGTGAACTGCTTGTTCCGCACGTCCTCGGGGGTCAACGGCATCTCTTCACCTCAACGTTGTCGTCGGCATTCGGCAAGACCGTATCGTTCACAGCCGGCTCACGACGGAGATCAGGATGTAGACGATGATCATCAGTACGAAGAAGGACAGGTCGAGCGCCACGCCCCCGAGACGCAGCGGCGGGATGAACCGCCGCAGAAGCTTGAGCGGTGGATCAGTGACAGTGTAGGTGGCCTCCAGAACGACCACCATCGCCTTGCCGGGTTGCCACGAGCGGGCGAACTGGAAGACATAGTCCATGACCAGCCGGAAGATCAGCACGATGAGGAAACACATCAGCGCGATGTAGACCACATCCAAAACCACGCTCATGATCGGTGGTTCCCTCTCCCCTGTGTCTCGTGCCTCGTGACTAGTTAGCTAGTCGTCGAACTAGTGCTGCGTCTCAGCTCTGGTTGAAGAACCCGCCCTCTGCGATGCGGGCCTTGTCCTCCGCCGTGACATCGACGTTAGCAGGCGACAACAGGAACACCTTCTGAGTCACCCGCTCGATGCTCCCGTGCAGACCGAAGACGAGACCGGCGGCAAAGTCGACAAGTCGCTTCGCGTCGGTGTCGTCCATCTCCGTCAGATTCATGATCACCGGAGTGCCCTCACGGAAGTGTTCCCCGATGGTACGGGCCTCGTTGTAGGTCCGGGGGTGCAACGTGGTGATGCGGTACGGCTCCCGCTCGGACACAACCTTGGGCATGATCACCGGTGCGTTCTTCTCCAGGCTCTGACGTTCAGGTGTGATGGATGCCACGGGGGCGATTCGCGCCGGACGTCCGGATTCAGCGGCGAGCGAAGCCGCCTGCCGCACCGGCTCACGGGGCGCGGGCGGCTGTACCACTCGTACCGATTCGTCCGCTTCCACCGCGCGGGAATTGTGTGACTGATGCGACGGTTCGTGCCGTCGACGGTCACGCTCGGGCTCCGGATCCAGCTCGGGTTCGAAGTCGTCGTCGGGGTCGAACCCCCGGCCGTCGTACCCATCGTCCTCCACGAGGCCGAGGTAGACCGCCATCTTGCGCATCGCGCCGGCCATGCTCTGAGTCCTCCGCTCTGTGGTGGATCGGCTGACGTCAACCAAAGTGCCCGCGATCCACGTGATCTCCCCGCCCATCAGCGAGAATGACCATATTTTCTGCTGTGGTCCGACTTCTTGGCGACGTTACCCGAGCCTGGGTCGGACTCCGAGTACCGCCGTACCGACGCGCACATGTGTCGCTCCGGCCGCCACGGCCTGTTCGAGGTCCGAACTCATCCCTGCCGAGACCATGTTCGCAGCCGGATGGGCCGCGCGCAGGACAGTCGACAAATCCATGAGCCGCTCGAACGCCGCCTGTTGCCGTCCCGCGAAGGCCCCGGTGAGCGGCGCGACGGTCATCAGCCCGTCGAGCCGCAGCCCCGGCGCCTGGGCCACCAGCGCCGCCAACTCCTCGACACCGCCCACGCCCACGCCACCACGCTCGCCCCGACCGGCACCCTCGCCTTCATCGGCATCGAGCGCGACCTGGATCAGACACCCCAGCTCACGCTCGGCCCGCACCGCTTCCTTGGAGAGCGCCGTGACGAGCTTCGCCCGGTCCACGGACTGCACGACGTCGGCGTAACTCACCACGGAGCGGACCTTGTTGGTCTGCAACTGGCCGACGAAGTGCCAGGTGAGCGGCAGATCCGCACAGGCGGCGGCCTTGGGTGCGGCGTCCTGGTCGCGATTCTCCGCCACGTGCCGCACACCGAGTCCGGACAGGATCCGCACATCGCTCGCGGGGTACGTCTTGGTGACCACGATCAGGGTCACGTCGTCGCGCTTGCGTCCGGCTGCCGCACAGGCGGCGGAGATACGTTCCTCCACCGCGGCCAGGTTCGCGGCGAGTTCTTCCTTGCGCCCCGAAAGGTGCTGCGTGTCCGTCATGTCGTATCAGTCCAGCCAGACATAGCCCGCGAGCCGGCCCGTGGCCTTGTCGCGGCGGTACGAGAAGTGGTCGTGCGACTCCAGGGTGCACACCGGCGACTGCTGCCGGTCGCGCACCCCGAGGCGCTGGAGTTGCGCGTGCACACCGGCGGTCACGTCGACGGCCGGAGTGCCCCAACTGGTCTCGGCGTACGCCGCCGGCTCGACCGCGGCGACCTCCGCGCGCATCTGCTCCGGGACTTCGTAGCACCGCCCGCAGACCGCGGGTCCGGTGCGGGCCACGATCCGGGCCGGGTCCGCACCGAGCTTCACCATCGCCGCGACCGCGGCGGGGACGACACCGGCGACCATGCCGGGGCGCCCCGCGTGTGCGGCGGCAACGACTCCGGCGACCGGGTCGGCCAGCAGGACGGGGGTGCAGTCCGCGGTGAGCACGGCGAGGGCGAGCCCGCGCCGCGTCGTGACGATCGCGTCGACGCACGGAACGTCGGCGTCCGTCGGCCAGGGCCCGTCCACCACCTCGACGTCCGGGCCGTGCACCTGGTTCATCCAGACGACCCGGGCCGGTTCGAGGCCGAGCGCCCCGGCGGCCAGCTCCCGGTTGCGGAGCACGGCCTCGGGGTCGTCGCCGACCGCGCCGCCGAGATTGAGCTCCTCGTACGGAGCGGCGCTCACCCCGCCCCACCGGTCGGTGAAGGCGAAGTGGGCGCCGCTCGCGCTGTCGCGCTGTCCTATCACTTCGGTGACGTTCCCATCAGGCCCAGGAACGTCACTTCAGGAAGTCCGGAACGTCCAGCTCCTCGGCCTGGCTGTCCGGGTAGGACGGCCGCGGGACGTGGGGCGGGCTGACCGGGGCCACGGGGGCCTCGTTCACCGGCGCGGGCGCCTCGACCGGCTCCGGCTTGGGCTCCTCGCGCGGCGTGACGCTGCCTAGGCTGCCGAAGGTCGGGCGCGAGGGCTCGGGGGCCGACGCCGCGCGAGCGGCCGCCGCCGGGTCCTCGCGCTTGGCCGACGCGGACGAGCCGATCACGTTCTCCCGCTTGGCCGGCGGCTGTCCGCCATCGAACCCGGCGGCGATCACGGTGACCCGTACCTCGTCGCCCAGGGCGTCGTCGATGACGGCGCCGAAGATGATGTTCGCCTCGGGGTGCGCGGCCTCGCTGACCAGCTGCGCCGCCTCGTTGATCTCGAAGAGACCGAGGTCCGAGCCGCCGGAGATGGAGAGCAGCACGCCGCGGGCGCCGTCGATGGACGCCTCCAGGAGCGGCGAGGAGATCGCCATCTCCGCGGCGGCCACCGCGCGGTCGTCGCCGCGGGCGGAGCCGATGCCCATGAGGGCCGAACCTGCCTCGGACATCACGGACTTGACGTCCGCGAAGTCGAGGTTGATGAGACCCGGGGTGGTGATGAGGTCGGTGATGCCCTGGACACCGGAGAGCAGGACCTGGTCCGCCGACTTGAAGGCGTCGAGGACGGAGACCTGCCGGTCCGAGATGGACAGGAGCCGGTCGTTCGGAATGACGATGAGGGTGTCGACCTCTTCGCGGAGCTCGGCGATGCCGTCCTCCGCCTGGTTGGCCCGGCGCCGTCCCTCGAAGGTGAACGGGCGGGTGACCACGCCGATCGTCAGGGCGCCGAGCGAGCGCGCGATGTTGGCCACGACGGGTGCGCCGCCGGTGCCCGTGCCGCCACCTTCACCGGCGGTGACGAAGACCATGTCGGCCCCCTTGAGGACCTCCTCGATCTCCTCGCGGTGGTCCTCGGCCGCCTTGCGTCCGACGGCCGGATTGGCTCCGGCGCCGAGTCCGCGGGTGAGTTCACGGCCGACGTCGAGCTTGACGTCCGCGTCGCTCATCAACAGGGCTTGCGCGTCGGTGTTGATGGCGATGAACTCGACGCCCTTGAGACCGACCTCGATCATCCGGTTGATGGCATTGACACCACCGCCGCCGACACCGATGACTTTGATGACTGCGAGGTAGTTCTGCGGTGCTGCCACGTCGAAGGCCTCTCGCCTCGAGTTACGTGTCGCCGCCTCGCGTTCTACGGTGCGACGACTGATGCCGAATTGGGGCGGTCCGGACTACTAGTTGACTACTAGTCGACTGCCGACCCGAACCCTAACGCTGAAGTTTAGGGTTACCAGTGTGTCTGTTCCCTGGACTCTTCCGAACCTGACACTAAGTCGACAAGTGGCGCCCGTTCAACGAACACGCCGAACCTCCCGTTTTTCTTTTCACCCTATGTGATCAGCCGTAGCGCTGCCCAACCAGGGTGCTGGCCTGCGCTGATGTGCGTCAACTCCCCGCTGACGCAGGGGCGGTGGGAACACTCACGTCGAAGTGCCGGGCCTTCGGGGCGGCTTTCATGAGTACCGCGAGAGAGCGCGCCTTCGCGGCGCCCTTCTCCGCACTTCCCCATGCGACGGTGCGTCCTTCCGTGAGCCCCAGTGCGATGTCGTCGTACGAACGGACCTTGACGGTACGGGTGTCGCGGGCGACCGCCGCCGGGAGCTGCCCGGCGACGCGCACCGCCTCCCGGACGAGCCGGTCGGGTCCGAAGCGTCGCAGACTCGCGGCCGCGCCCGACTGATCCGGTGTCAATTCCAGCCGGGGAACGCCCTTCGGCGCCTTGTCGACCGTCGCAAAACGAACGCCACCATGGTCGACTTCGACGAACTTGCCCGAATTTCGGTCGTCTTCGACAATCAGGACCGGCTTGCGCTCCGTCACTTTCAACCCGATTCCGTGCGGCCAGGAGCGCACGACGTCAATCGAGTCGATTCGGGGCAATTTCCGCCGCAAGCGGTCCTCAATGGCACCCGTGTCGACGGAAATCAACGGGGAGCCGACCGGGACGGCGGCCGCGTCACGCACCTGTGCGGGCGTGAGGACGTCCGTCCCGGAGATCGTGACGCGCTCGGCGCGCAGCCACTGCGATCCGTACAGGAGCCAGGTGCCGCCCGCGCCGATCAGGACGAGCAGCACTCCGGTCACGACCAGGGTCCGTACGCTCGGCAGGCGCGGCCGGCGGGGCGCAGGGGGCGGGCCCGCTGCGGACGCCTCGGCCTCGTCTCGTTCGCCGCGGTCCGCGGTGGTCGCTCCGGCCACGCTCCCCTGCCTCCGTGTCGTCGCGCCTAGTGGCGTGAGTTGATCGCCTCGTACACCATCCCGACGAGCAGGTCGTCGGCGTCCCTGCGGCCGAACTCCGAGGCGGCGCGGGACATCTCGTACAGCCGGTGCGGGTCGGCCAGCACGGGCAGGACGTTGCCCTGGACCCACTCGGGGCTCAGCTCCGCGTCGTCGACCAGCAGGCCGCCGCCGGCCTTGACCACCGGCTGGGCGTTGAGCCGCTGTTCACCGTTACCGATGGGCAGCGGGACGTAGGCGGCCGGGAGCCCGACGGCGGAGAGTTCGGCGACGGTCATCGCGCCCGCGCGGCAGAGCATCATGTCGGCCGCGGCGTACGCGAGGTCCATCCGGTCCACGTACGGTACCGGGATGTACGGGGGCATCCCCGGCATCTGCTGAACCTGCGGCAGTTCGTTCTTGGGACCGACCACGTGCAGGATCTGGATGCCGGACTGCTGGAGGAGCGGTGCGACGCGCTGCACGACCTCGTTCAGGTGCCGGGCGCCCTGCGAGCCGCCGGAGACCAGCAGCGTCGGCAGGTTCGGGTCGAGGCCGAACGCGGCGCGGGCCTCGGGGCGGACCGCGGCCCGGTCCAGCATGGCGATGGTGCGGCGCAGCGGGATGCCGATGTAGCGGGCCCCGCGCAGCTTGCTGTCCGGGGTGGAGACGGCGACGCCCGCGGCGTACCGCGAACCGATCTTGTTGGCCAGGCCCGGCCGGGCGTTGGCCTCGTGCACCACGATCGGGACGCCCGCGCGCTTGGCGGCGAGATAGCCGGGCAGCGCCACGTACCCGCCGAATCCGACGACGCAGTCCGCCTTGGTGCGCTCCAGGATCTGCTCAGCGGCCTTGATGGTGCCGCGCAGCCGCCCGGGGACGGTGATCAGCTCAGGGGTGGGCTTGCGCGGCAGCGGTACGGCGGGGATCAGCGCCAGGTCGTAGCCGCGCTCCGGGACCAGACGGGTCTCCAGGCCGCGCTCCGTGCCGAGCGCCGTGATCCCCACGGTCGGGTCCTGCCTGCGCAGGGCGTCCGCGAGGGCGAGCGCCGGCTCGATGTGGCCGGCGGTCCCCCCACCGGCGAGTACGACATGCACCGAAATTCACCGCTCTCCGGACGTACGCGCCGAGGCGCGCCGTCGCATCGTGTTCCATCTCATCCCGCGCTCCCCCGTGGTTCGCCGCATGGCGAGGGCCGCCCGCGCCGCCGGCTCGTCCCGCGCGAACGCGATCAGGAGCCCCACGGCGAACATGGTCGGCAGCAGCGCGGAGCCTCCGTACGAGAACAGCGGGAGCGGGACGCCGGCGATCGGCAGCAGGCCGAGCACCGCACCGATGTTGACCACGGCCTGCGCCGTGATCCAGGTCGTCACGCCACCCGCGGCGTATCGAACGAAGGGGTCCTCCGTGCGTCCGGCCACGCGGATACCCGCATAGCCTAGAGCCGCGAACAGGGCGAGCACCGACAGCGTCCCCGCCAGGCCCAGTTCCTCACCGGTGATGGCGAAGATGAAGTCGGTGTGCGCTTCGGGAAGTTGACCCCATTTTTCCACACTCGCCCCGAGCCCGGAACCGAAGAGTCCGCCGGAGGCCAGGGCGTAGATCCCGTGCAGTCCCTGCCAGCACATGTCGCCGGGCCCGGCGTCCGAGCTGCCCAGGCAGGCCAGGCGCGCCATCCGGTTCGGGCTGGTCTTGATCAGCATGATGCCGATCGCGGCCGCGACGGAGAGCACCCCGACGAAGAGCCGGGTGGGCGCTCCGGCCAGCCACAGAAGGCCGAAAAGGATGGCCGTCAGCAGGATCGCGGTGCCCATGTCGCCGCCGAGCATGATCAGGCCGAGCAGCAGGAAGGCGACCGGGACGAGCGGCACCAGCATGTGCTTCCACTGGGTCAGCAGCCGCTTGTCGTGCTTGCGCGCCAGCAGGTCGGCGCCCCACAGGATCAGCGCCAGCTTCCCGAACTCGCTGGGCTGGAGCATGAAGGGGCCGCCGAGCGCGATCCAGTTCTGGTTGCCGTTGATCGACACTCCTATCCCCGGCACCTGCACGAGGACCATGAGGAAGACGCTGACGGCGAGGATCGGGTAGGCCAGGGCGCGGTGCAGCTTGACCGGCATGCGCATCGCGAGCAGCAGCAGGACCGTGCCGATGACGGCGGCGACGAACTGCTTGCGGAAGAAGTACGAGCTGGACAGGCCCATCTGCAGGGCCGTGATCATCGACGCGGAGTAGACCATCACCAGGCCGAGCACCGTGAGCAGCAGTGCGGCGCCGAGGATCAGGTAGTACGCGGTGAGCGGCCGGTCCCAGGCGCGCCGGGCCTGCGCGTACAGGCGGCGTACGGGGTTGGCGCGCGCCCGGTAGACCTTGCTGGTCCTCCGGGGCGGTGCGGTGGGGCGCTTGGTGGTGCGGGCACTGCTACCGGCCATTGCCGCTCCCCGACGGTGAGCCGTACGTCTGTACCTGTTGCGCTGCCACGTCCCCTCCCAGGGTGCCCGGCGTCACCGGGCACCCGCGCGGGTCCCCTCAGACGCTGGTGGCGCCGAGTTCGCGGACCGCTGCCGCGAACGCCTCGCCACGCTCGTTGTAGTTGGTGAACATGTCCATCGACGCGCAGGCCGGGGCCATCAGCACGGTGTCCCCCGGGCGGGCGAGCCGCGCCGCCTCCTGGACCGCCGCGGACATCGACCCAGTGTCGGTCCGGTCGAGGTCGACGACGGGGACTTCCGGCGCGTGTCGTTCCAGGGCCTCACGGATCAGGCCACGGTCCGCGCCGATGAGGACGACGCCCCGCAGCCGCTTCGCGGCGCCCGTGACCAGCTCGTCGAAGGTAGCGCCCTTGGCCAGACCGCCCGCGATCCACACGATCGACTCATAAGCCGCCAACGAGGCTTGTGCGGCATGGGTGTTGGTGGCCTTGGAGTCGTCGATGTACGCGACCCCGGCCACGTCGGCGACGTGCGCGATGCGGTGCGCGTCGGGCCGGAAGGCGCGCAGTCCGTCGCGTACGGCCTGGGGCTCGACGCCGAAGGCGCGGGCGAGGGCCGCGGCGGCGAGGGCGTTGGCGATGTTGTGCGGGGCCGGCGGGTCGACGTCGGAGATCTCGGCGAGCTCCTGCGCGTTCTTCTGCCGGTTCTCGACGAAGGCGCGGTCGACCAGGATGCCGTCGACGACGCCGAGTTCGGAGGGGCCGGGCGTGCCGAGCGTGAAGCCGATGGCGCGGCAGCCCTCCTCGACGTCGGCCTCGACGACCAGGTCCTCGGTGGCCTTGTCCGCGACGTTGTAGACGCACGCGACCTGGTTGCCCTCGTAGATGCGGCCCTTGTCGGCGGCGTACGCCTCCATGGAGCCGTGCCAGTCGAGGTGGTCGGGCGCGAGGTTCAGGACGGCGCCGGAGTGGGCGCGCAGCGAGGGCGCCCAGTGCAGCTGGTAGGAGGAGAGCTCGACGGCGAACACGTCGTAGGCGTCGTCGCCTTCGAGGACGACGTCGACGATCGGCGTGCCGATGTTGCCGACGGCGGCCGTGCGCAGGCCCGCGGCCTTCAGGATCGACGCGAGCATCTGCGTCGTCGTGGTCTTGCCGTTGGTGCCGGTGATGGCGAGCCAGGGCGCGGCGTCCGGGCCGCGCAGCCGCCAGGCGATCTCGACGTCACCGACGACGTCGACGCCGGCCTCGCGGGCCGCCTCGAAGAGCGGGGACGAGGGCTTCCAGCCCGGCGACGTGACGACCAGGTCCGTGCCCTCCGGCAGGGTGGCCGCGTCCGCGAGCCGGACGGCGATCCCCTCTTCTTTGAGAAGGGCCGCCTTTTCGCGGTGCGCCGCGCTGTCGCCGCCGTCCACGACGGTGACGGACGCGCCGAGGCCGGCCAGGGCGCGGGCGGCGCTGAGGCCGCTCACGCCGAGACCGGCGACGGTGATGTTCAACCCCTGCCAGGTGGAGGTCACTTCTTGGCTGCCCATCCTGCGTAGAAGAGGCCGAGTCCGACGATCACGCACATGCCCTGGATGATCCAGAACCGGACCACGACAAGGACTTCGGACCACCCCTTGAGTTCGAAGTGGTGCTGCAGCGGCGCCATCCGGAAGACGCGCTTCCCGGTCATCCGGAAGGAGCCGACCTGGATGACGACGGACATCGTGATGAGCACGAACAGGCCGCCGAGGAGCGCGAGGAGCAGCTCCGTGCGGGAGCAGATCGCGAGGCCGGCGAGGGCGCCGCCGAGGGCGAGCGAGCCCGTGTCACCCATGAAGATCTTGGCGGGCGAGGTGTTCCACCACAGGAAGCCGAAGCAGGCGCCCATCAGCGCCGATGCGACGACGGCCAGGTCGAGCGGGTCTCTGACCTCGAAACAGGCGCCCGGGTTGGTCAGGGTCTGCGCGTTGGCGCAGGACTCCTGGAACTGCCAGACACCGATGAAGGTGTACGCGCCGAAGACCATCACGGAGGCGCCGGTGGCGAGACCGTCGAGGCCGTCGGTCAGGTTCACGCCGTTCGACATCGCGAGGATCATGAACAGCGCCCAGACGCAGAACAGCACCGGGCCGATCGTCCAGCCGAAGTCCTCCACGAAGGAGAGCCGGGTGGAGGCCGGGGTCTGGCCGCGGGCGTCCGCGAACTGCAGCGAGAGCACCGCGAAGGCGATGCCGACGGTGAGCTGGCCGGCCATCTTCGCCTTGGCCCGCAGACCGAGCGAACGGCGCTTGACGATCTTGATGTAGTCGTCGAGGAAGCCGACCAGACCCATGCCCGCCATCAGGCCGAGCACGAGCAGACCCGACAGGGTCGGCGCCGCGCCGGTGATCAGCTTGCTGAGGAAGTACGCGATGAGGGTCGCCAGGATGAAGGCGATGCCACCCATCGTCGGCGTACCGCGCTTGGCGTGGTGCTCGCGTGGGCCGTCGTCACGGATGTACTGGCCGTAGCCCTTGCGGGCCAGCAGCTTGATGAGCAGGGGCGTTCCGACCAGGGTCAGGAACAGCCCGATGACGCCCGCGAAGAGGATCTGCTTCATCATCGGGCATCGACCCCGCTCTCGAAGCCCTCGAGCAGCGCCTGTGCCACGCTCTCCAGGCCCACCGACCTGGAGGCCTTCACGAGCACGACGTCACCCGGGCGCAGCTCACTGCGCAACAGGTCGACCGCCGCCTGTGCGTCGGACACGTGCACCGACTCCTCACCCCACGAACCCTCGTTATAGGCGCCCAGTTGCAACCAGGACGCTTCCCTGCCCCCGACTGCCACGAGCTTGCTGACGTTGAGCCGGACGGCGAGCCGTCCGACCGCGTCGTGCTCGGCCAGCGATTCGTCACCGAGCTCGGCCATGTGCCCGAGCACCGCCCACGTACGGCGTCCCCTGCCCATGGCCACGAGCGCGCGCAGGGCGGCTCGCATGGACTCGGGGTTCGCGTTGTAGGCGTCGTTGACGATCGTGACGCCGTCCGAGCGCTCGGTGACCTCCATGCGCCAGCGGGACAGGGTGCCCGCCTCGGAGAGCGCGAGGGCGATCTCCTCCACGGACATGCCAAGGTCATGGGCGACGGCGGCCGCGGCGAGCGCGTTCGACACGTGGTGCTCACCGTACAGGCGCAAGGTCACTTCGCTGCACCCGGAGGGTGTGTGAAGGCTGAAGGAGGGCTGCCCGTTCTCCGTGAGCCGGACATTCTCGGCGCGTACGTCGGCTTCGGCGGCCTCTCCGAAGAGGAGGACCTTCGCCTTCGTGCGGGAGGACATGGCCCGGACGAGCGGATCGTCCGCGTTGAGGATCGCGGTGCCGTCGGCGGGCAGCGCCTCGACGAGCTCGCCCTTCGCTTCCGCGATCTGCTCACGGCCGCCGAACTCGCCGATGTGCGCGGTGCCGACGTTCAGGACGACGCCGACCTTCGGGGGCGTGAGTCCCGTCAGGTAGCGGATGTGGCCCTTGCCGCGCGCACCCATCTCCAGGACGAGGAACTTCGTCTCGTCGGTGGCGGACAGGGCGGTCAGCGGCAGCCCGATCTCGTTGTTGAACGAGCCCGGCGTGAAGATCGTCGGGGCGCTGCGCCGCAGCACCTGGGCGATCAGGTCCTTGGTGCTGGTCTTGCCCGCCGAGCCGGTCAGCGCGACGAGCGTGGCGCCGAGCCGGGCGACGACGTGCCGGGCCAGCGCACCGAGCGCGGCCTGCACGTCCTCGACGACGATGGCGGGCACCCCGACCGGGCGGGCGGCCAGCACGGCGACGGCGCCCGCGGCGATCACGTCGGCGGCGTAGTCGTGGCCGTCCACGCGCTCGCCCGCGAACGCGGCGAACAGGCTTCCCGCCTCGACCTTGCGCGAGTCGATGACGACCGGCCCGGTGACCCGGGCCTGTTCATCCGGTATGTCGTACGTCTGCCCGCCGACGACTGAGGCGATCTCGGCGAGGGAGAGGGCGATCACAACTTCATCCCTGGGTTTGCTCGATGGCTTCGCGAAGCACCAGGCGGTCGTCGAAGGGACGCACCACCCCGGCGATGTCCTGGCCCTGCTCGTGGCCCTTGCCCGCGACGAGCACCGTGTCGCCGGGCTCGGCGCGCGCGACGGCGGCGGCGATGGCCGCGGCCCGGTCCTCGAAGACGGCGACGTCGCCCCGCTCGTGCGCCGGGACGTCGGCGGCGCCCGCCAGCATGGTGGCGAGGATCGCGAGGGGGTCCTCGGAGCGGGGGTTGTCGGAGGTGAGGATGGCCGTGTCGGCGAACCGCGCGGCGGCGGCGCCCATCGGCATCCGCTTGGTCCTGTCCCGGTCCCCGCCGCAGCCGAGCACGATG
This sequence comes from Streptomyces sp. KL116D, assembly GCF_030766975.1. Taxonomy (NCBI): domain Bacteria; kingdom Bacillati; phylum Actinomycetota; class Actinomycetes; order Kitasatosporales; family Streptomycetaceae; genus Streptomyces; species Streptomyces sp. KL116D. The sequence goes on from NZ_JASERH010000087.1 coordinate 44,487, forward strand.
TGCAGCTTGTTCTCGGTGACCTTGCGCAGCGCCTTGAGCACGGACTCGACGGCGTCGGTCTTGTGCGCGTAGTCGACGACTGCGAGGTACTTCTGACCCGCGTCGACGCGCTCCAGGCGGCCCGGCACACCGGGTACGGCGGCGACGCCGTCGGCCGCGGTCTGCGGGTCGATCCCGGCGACGGCGAGCGTGACGATCGCGGCGAGGGTGTTCGCGACGTTGAAGGGGCCCGGCAGCGGCGCGCGGGCGCTGATCCGCTCGCCCGCGGGGCCGACGACGGTCAACGTCGAGCCCAGCGGCCCGACTTCGACGTCCTCGGCGCGCCAGTCGGCGTCCGGGTGGCCCTCGGCCGAGAAGGTGACGACCGGGACCTCGCTCTCGTCGACGAGCCGGCGGCCGTACTCGTCGTCGAAGTTCACCACGCCCTGTTTGCTGCGCGCCTTGGTGAACAGCTGCGCCTTCGCCCGGAAGTAGTCCTCCATGTCGGAGTGGAACTCCATGTGCTCCGGGCTGAGGTTGTTGAAGACGGCGACGTCGAAGACGCAGCCGTCGACCCGGCCGAGCACGAGGGCGTGGCTGGACACCTCCATGGCGACGGCCTCGACGCCGCGCTCGCGCATGACCGCGAACAGCGCCTGGAGGTCGGTGGCTTCGGGGGTGGTCCGCTCGGACTTGATGCGCTCGTCGCCGATGCGCATCTCGACCGTGCCGATCAGGCCGGTGCTGCGGACCGACTTCAGACCGCCCTCGACGAGGTACGCGGTGGTGGTCTTGCCGGACGTGCCGGTGATGCCGAGCTGCAGCAGGTCCTTGCCGGGCCGGCCGTAGATGGTGGCGGCCAACTCGCCCATGCGGCCGCGCGGGTTCTCCACGACCAGCGGGACGAGTCCGGCGGCCGCGACGCGCTCGGCGCCGGACGGGTCGGTCAGCGCGGCGACCGCGCCGAGCGTCGCGGCCTGCGCGGCGAAGTCGGCGCCGTGCGCGCGGGCTCCGGGGAGCGCGGCGTACAGGTCGCCGGGGCGCACCGCACGGGAGTCGTGGGTGATGCCGGTGACGTCCGTGGCCGTCGCGGGTGTCGGGACACCCAGCTGATCGGCCAGCTCCGCGAGGGGTGTGGCGGAGACCTCGACCGGCCGCGGCGGCCCGGGATATGTCACGGGTGCGCCCTTCTGGGTGGTTTGGGACTGATCAGCGTGTGGCACGGCGGTGAGCGTACCGGGCGCACCCCGCCCTGGGCGAAGCGAGGGGCGTGGCGCGGGCTGGTTCCCTGGATCGGGGGTGATGGTTGTCACGAGCTCTTCACGGGTGTCGTCACTGTGTGGGGATGATCATGATCACGTGCGTCACGACCGTCACGGCTGGAAATAGACGGGCAGCCGCGCGGGCTTGGCGCCGGTGGGCGGCACTTGAAGGGTCTTCAGGGCGAACTCCATGACCTGCTTGTAGATGGGGCCGCAGATCTGGCCGCCGAAATAGCTCCCCTTCGTGGCGTTCTGGATGGCGCAGTAGACGGTGACGCGCGGCTTGTCGGCGGGCGCGAACCCGGCGAACGACGACGTGTACCCCTTGTAGCGGCCGGTGGCCGGATCCACGCGGTTGGCGGTGCCCGTCTTGCCGGCGACGCGGTAGCCCGGGATCCGGGCCTTCGTGCCGGTGCCCTCCTCGTCGTCGACCACGGACTCCAGCATCTGCGCGACCGTCTTCGCCGTCTTCTCGCTGACGACCCGGGTCTGCTTGGGCTTGGGCGCGGGCGTGAACTTGCCGTCGGGGCCCGTGGTGCCGCGCACCAGGGTCGGCTCGATCCGTACGCCGCCGTTGGCGATGGTCGAGTACACGGAGGCCGCCTGCATGGCGTTGATGGAGAAGCCCTGCCCGAACGGGATCGTGTACTGCTGCGACGTCGACCACGTGTCGGGGGCCGCCAGGATGCCCGCGGTCTCCCCGGGGAAGCCGAGGCCGCTCTGCCTGCCGATGCCGAACTTGCGCAGGTAGGAGGCCAGCGTCCGGTTGGCCTCCGGCTGTGTCCTGCCGAGCTGTCCCGTCGCCAGGATGGTGCCGATGTTGCTGGACTTGGCGAGCACGCCGTTGAGCGTGAGGTGCCACGTCTTGTGGTCGATGTCGTCCTGGAAGAGCCGGTCGCCGCGGTGCAGCCGGTTGGGCACGGTGACATGGGTCATCGGCGTGGCCGCGTTCTCCTCCAGGACCGCCGCCATCGACATGACCTTGGCGGTGGAGCCGGGCTCGTACGCGTCCTGGAGCGCCGCGTTGCCCAGGGCCGCCGCATTCGCCTGCGACAGGTCGTTCGGGTCGAAGCCGGGCGCGTTCGCCATGGCCAGGACCTCGCCGGTCTGCGTGTCCTGCACCATCACGTAGCCGCGGTCGGCGCCGGACTTCCTGACCTGCTCGCTGATCGCGTCCTGCGCGGCCCACTGGATGTCGCGGTCGATGGTCAGCTCGATGTCGGAGCCGGCCACCGCGGGCTGCTCGGTGCTGCCCGCCGTCGGCACCTGCTGCCCGCCGGACTGGGCGTAGCGGATCTTCCCGGACTTGCCGGAAAGGTCCTTGTTCAGCTGCTGCTCGACTCCGCCGCCGCCCTTGCCGTCGGCGTTGACCCAGCCCAGTATCCCGGCGGCCAGGTCGCCGTTCGGGTACACGCGCTTGCTGCTCGGGTCGGCGAGGACGCCGGAGAGCACGCTGGCCTCGCGGCCCTCGGCGTTGGCCTTGTCGTTCAGGGTGGACCTGAGGTCCTTGATCTGCTTCCAGACCTGCGGCGTCTGCCGCGCGGCGAGCCGCACGTACCGGGTCTTCTTGGTCCTCAGCTTCTTGGCCACCGTGTCCGCGTCGACCCCGATGATCGGCGAGAGGAGCGCCGCGGCCTGCTCGGGCGCGTCCTTCACCTTGGTGATCTTCTCGGTGAACATCGTCGGGTCGGCGGTGATGTCGTACGCGTCCACGCTGGTCGCCAGGGCGACGCCGCTGCGGTCGGTGATGCCGCCTCGCTCGGCGGCGATGGTGTGGCTGACGTACCGATTCAGCTCGGCTTTCGCGGCGTACGCGCTCGCGTCGACACCCTGCACCTGGAAGAGCCGCACGACGAAGACCATGAGGACGAGCGTGAGGCCCAGGCTCACCATCCGCAGCCGGGGCCGCGGGCTGCCCAGGCGCAGTGGGGTGGAGGCCTTCGGCGGCGCGGGGCGCGGGCGCCGTGCGGCGGGGCGCGCACCGGGAGCCGGGCGCCGCTGGGCGCCGGGCCTGCCGGTTCTGGCCGGGCGCGCGGGGCCGGGCACACGGCGTCGCGGGGGCACCCTGTCGGTCATGGCGTCACCTGCCGGAGGTCGAGGGGGCGGAGGCCGCGGGGGTCGGGGTCACGGGCTTCGCGGTCGCCGGGGGATTCGGAGCCGGCCGCCCGGACGGATGGGTCGGACGGGTGGGGCGGGCCGACGCGGGCGGTTCGGCGGACGGTGCGGTGGACGGCGCGCTGGAGGTCGCCGCCGGGGGCGTCGCGTTCGCGGGCGCCTGGGCGGCCTCCGGTGGGCGGGGTTCGGGCGTGCGCACCGGCGAGGGCAGTGCGGCCGGGCTCGGCATCCCGCGGACCGCGCCGTCGGGGGTGAGGAAGGCGGGGTCGCCGCCGGGCACCATGCCGAGCTCGCGGGCGCGGCGCTGGAGGGCGTCGGGCGCCGAGTAGGAGTCGACCTTGCGCTGCAGTTCCTGCTCGTCGTCGGTGAGCTCGGTGGTCTGCTTCCTCAGCTTGCTGAGCTTGAACGAACCTTCGTTGAGCGAGGAGTTCAGCAGCAGGAGCGTGATGAGTCCGCCGCCGAGCAGCAGCACGACGAGGAGGACGAACGGGGTGCGGGCGGCCTGGGAACCACCGGACGGCAGGGCCGGGAACAGCCGCGTCAGCCGAGCGACCCTCCCCCGTAGTTCGCCTTGCGCACCCTGGGAACCCCGGGCGCCCTTCGAACCTTTCGAGCCACTCGTGGCACTCATGACCACCCCTCCACGCGTGCGTGCCTCACTGGACCCTCACCCGTTCACGTCCTCGCGGATGCGCTGCGCACCTCGCAGCCGTGCCGGGGCGGCCCGGCGGTTCTCGGCGACCTCTTCCTCCGTGGGGAGTTCGGCGCCGCGCGTGAGCAGCTTGAGCCGCGGCTGGTAGCGCTCGGGGACGACCGGCAGCCCGGGCGGCGCCGTGGTGGCGGCGCCGGCCGCGAAGACCTGCTTGACCAGCCGGTCCTCGAGCGAGTGGTACGACAGGACGGCGATCCGGCCGCCGACCGCCAGGGACGTCACCGCGGCGGGGACGGCCCGCTCCAGGACGCTCAGCTCGCCGTTGACCTCGATGCGCAGCGCCTGGAAGGTGCGCTTGGCCGGGTTGCCGCCGGTGCGCTTGGCCGCCTGCGGCAGGGAGTCGCGGATCAGCTCGACGAGCCGTGCGCTGTTGCTGAACGGCTCCTTCTCGCGCTCCCGCACGATGGCCGAAACAATGCGCTTGGCCTGCTTCTCCTCGCCGTACTGGCGCAGGATCCGCACCAGTTCGCCGGGGGCGTACGTGTTGAGGACCTCGGCGGCGCTCATGCCGGTCGTCTGGTCCATGCGCATGTCGAGCGGCGCGTCCTGGGCGTACGCGAAGCCGCGGTCGGCCTCGTCGAGCTGCATGGAGGAGACGCCGAGGTCGAACAGGACGCCCTGGACGCGCGGGACGCCCAACCGGTCGAGGACCTCGGGCAGTTCGTCGTAGACGGCGTGCACGAGGGTGGCCCGGTCGCCGAAGGGGGCGAGCCGCTCGCCGGACAGCCGCAGCGCTTCCTTGTCGCGGTCGAGCGCGACGAGCCGGCAGGAGGGGAAGGTGGAGAGCAGCGCCTCGCTGTGTCCGCCGAGTCCGAGGGTGCAGTCGACGACGACCGCCCCCGGCTGGGCCAGGGCCGGAGCCAACATGTCCAAGCAGCGCTGGAGCATGACCGGGACGTGTCGCTGACTCAAGGGGCCCTCTCAGGTCCGGCGGGCCCGCACGCACTGCCGGGTCCCCGCCCGCTCGTGAAGGGGATGGTGGTCCGTCGGCGCCGGGGAAGTGACGCCGGCCGACCGGAGCGGGAGGAGGCCGAGCCGTACGTACGCGCCGCGCACGCGGGGAGCGTCCGGCGGCGCCGGGATCTCCGTGTTGCATCGTTGCGTGGTTATCTGGGGTCGGCGTCACTTTAGTCCACGGTGCTCCGCGGTCAATCAACCGGCCTGCGCGTCGCGGGCGCGTCGGCGCGAAGCCGCATTTCGCCGGAATTCACCCGTTCGGTCGAGGCCGGTCCGCCCTGTGGGTTAGCTCACAACAAGGCTCGATGACGTTCTTTGTCCCACCTCACAGCGGGCCTGGGCCACCTGCGACCACTACCGTCATATCCATGACGACCTCCGCGCAGATCCCGTCCGACGTTCCCTCCGAAGGCGCCATAACCGCCGACGGCACCGTGACCGACCGTCTCGTCGACGCGAACGGCCGGTACGCCGCCGCGTTCACCGACCCCGGCATGGACGCCCGCCCCGTGCTGCACGTCGCCGTCGTGGCCTGCATGGACGCACGGCTCGACCTGCACGCCGCGCTCGGCCTGGAGCTCGGCGACTGCCACACCATCCGCAACGCGGGCGGCGTGGTCACCGACGACGTGATCCGCTCCCTCACCATCAGCCAGCGTGCCCTCGGCACCCGCAGCGTGGTCCTCATCCACCACACGGGCTGCGGCCTGGAGTCCCTCACCGAGGAGTTCCGGCACGACCTGGAGATGGAGGTCGGCCAGCGCCCCAGCTGGGCCGTGGAGGGCTTCCGCGACGTCGACCAGGACGTGCGCCAGTCGATCCAGAAGGTGCGCACCTCGCCCTTCCTCCTCCACACCGACGACGTCCGCGGCTTCGTGTTCGACGTGAAGACGGGTCTGCTGCGCGAGATCACCCCGGCCTGAGGTTCCCGATCGGTCGGCCTTCCCCTCAAAAGGTCGTAAGCCCCGACATATCGCGGCCAGTTATCCACAGGCGAGTGACACGAACCGGTAACGCCAACAAGAATGCGTGTGTGACACCCCGCGCGAGCGACGGAACTTTTCGCGCGTGGTGTCCGTGTTTCGGGGTGGGCCGGTCCGCATCGCAGAGCGTCGGCCCGGGAAAGTACGGGCCGAGGAGGGCCGGGTGACGACCTATGACGATCGAGCGAGCCTCACTGATCTGACCACCACTGTGGAGCGGGTCCGCAGGTCGGTGGAGGGTGTGATCGAAGGCAAGCCTGAGGTCGTACGGCTTTCGCTGACGGTGCTGCTCGCCGAGGGGCATCTGCTCATCGAGGATGTGCCGGGCGTCGGCAAGACGATGCTGGCCAAGGCGCTCGCGCGGTCCATCGACTGCTCGGTGCGCCGCATCCAGTTCACTCCCGACCTGCTGCCGTCGGACATCACCGGTGTGTCCATCTTCGACCAGCAGCGGCGGGACTTCGAGTTCAAGCCGGGCGCGATCTTCGCCCAGATCGTGATCGGCGACGAGATCAACCGCGCGTCCCCCAAGACGCAGTCCGCGCTCCTGGAGTCCATGGAGGAGCGGCAGGTCACGATCGACGGCAAGACCTACGAACTGCCCAGTCCCTTCATGGTGGTGGCGACGCAGAACCCGGTCGAGATGGAGGGCACGTACCCGCTGCCCGAAGCCCAGCGCGACCGGTTCATGGCCCGGGTCTCCATCGGCTATCCGAGCCCGGAGGCCGAGCTGCAGATGCTGGACGTCCACGGCGGCGTGAGTCCCCTGGACGACCTGCAGCCGGTGGCGCACGCGCACGACATCGTCAAGCTGGTGGACGCGGTGCGCACGGTCCACGTCGCCGATGCCGTCCGGCGCTACGCGGTGGACCTGGTCGCCGCCACCCGCACGCACCCGGACCTCAGACTCGGCGCGTCCCCACGCGCGACCCTGCACCTGCTGCGCGCGGCCAAGGCGTCGGCCGCCCTGAGCGGCCGGGAGTACGCGCTGCCGGACGACGTGCAGGCGCTGGCCGTCGCGGTCCTGGCGCACCGTCTGCTGCCCACCGCGCAGGCCCAGTTGAACCGGCGCACCGCCGAGCAGGTCGTCCTCGACATCCTGCAGCGCACCCCGGTCCCGGCCACCGACACCCGCGCACCGCAGCAGAACTTCAACTCGGCTCCGATGTACGGCCAGCAGCCGCCCGGCACCCGGAGGCTGTGATGGCGGCAGGGGGGTACTACGCGGCGGACCCGGGGGGCGGGTTCACCGACGGCGACGGCGCGACGGACGACAAGGGCGACAAGAGCGGTCTGCGCACGGCCCTCGCCGGACTGACCACGCGCGGGCGCTCGTTCCTGGCCGCCGGTGTCGCCGCGGCGGTCTGCGCGTACGTGCTGGGGCAGAGCGATCTGCTCCGGGTCGGCCTGCTGCTCGCGGTGCTCCCGCTGGTCTGCGCGGGCGTCCTGTACCGCACCCGTTACCGGGTCGCGGGCAGCCGCCGCCTCTCCCCCGCGCGCGTGCCCGCGAGTTCCGAGGCCCGCGTCCATCTGCGCATGGACAACATCTCGCGCCTTCCCACCGGTCTGCTGATGCTCCAGGACCGGGTGCCGTACGTGCTCGGGCCGCGGCCCCGCTTCGTGCTCGACCGGGTCGAGGCGGGCGGCCGCCGCGAGGTCTCCTACCGGGTCCGCTCGGACCTGCGGGGCCGTTATCCGCTGGGACCGCTGCAACTGCGCCTCACGGACCCGTTCGGCATGTGCGAACTGACCAGGTCCTTCTCGACGTACGACACGCTGACGGTGATTCCGCGCGTGGAGCCGCTGCCCGCGGTGCGGCTCTCCGGGGAGGCCAAGGGGTACGGCGACGGGCGGCACCGCTCGCTCGCGCTCGCCGGCGAGGACGACGTGATCCCGCGCGGTTACCGGCACGGCGACGACCTGCGCCGCGTCCACTGGCGGTCGACCGCGCGCTACGGCGAGCTGATGGTGCGCCGCGAGGAGCAGCCGCAGCGGGCCCGCTGCACGGTGCTGCTCGACACGCGCGGTGTCGCGTTCCAGGGCGCGGGCCCCGACTCGCCCTTCGAGTGGGCGGTGTCCGGCACGGCCTCCGCCCTGGTGCACATGCTCGAACGAGGCTTCTCCGTGCGCCTGTTGACCGACACCGGCACCGCGGTTCCGGGCGAGGGCACCGACGGGTTCGCGGGCGCCAGCCAGGAGTCGGCGGACGCCGCGGGCCTGATGATGGACACGCTCGCCGTCGTCGACCACTCCGACAACTACACGCTCTCCTCCGCGTACGACGTGCTGCGCGGGGGGAACGAGGGACTGCTGATCGCCTTCTTCGGCGACATGGACGAGGAGCAGGCCAGCGTGGCCGCCAAGATGCGCCAGCGCAGCGGCGGTGCGGTCGCCTTCCTGCTCGACAGCGAATCGTGGGCCCTGGGCCCGGGAGCGCCGGTGTCGCAGCGCTGCGCCGAGCGGCTGCGGCTGCTGCAGGAGGCGGGCTGGAGCGCGGTGGCCGTGTCTCCGGGCACCTCCCTGGTGGAGCTGTGGCGCCAGGCGGACCGGGACCGTACCGGGACGCATCCATCGAGCTCCGCCGGAGGTTGGTCATGAGCGGCGGTGCCCGCCTTTCGATCTGCGCGACGCTGGCCACGTTCCTGGCCTCGTGCGCGCTGCTGCCCCTGGTGAACCGGTCGACGTGGCTGGTGCAGGCCGCGATCCTGCTGGTGATCCAGGCCGCGGTGGGCGCGGTGGCCCGCCGGGTGCCGCTCGCGCGGCCGCTGACGGTGGCGGCGCAGGCACTGGTCTCGCTGCTGCTGCTCACCCTGGTCTTCGCCCACGAGCAGGCGCTCGGCGCGGTCGTCCCTGGGCCGGAGGCCTTCCGGCACTTCGGGCTGCTCCTGGAGGCGGGCGGCGACGACGTCAGCCGGTTCGCGATCCCGGCGCCGCTGTCCGACGGCATCCGTCTGATGCTGGTCGGCGGCACGCTGGTGATCGGGCTCGCGGTGGACGCGCTCGCGGTGACCTTCCGCAGCGCGGCCCCGGCCGGGCTGCCGCTGCTCGCGCTGTACTCGGTCGCGGCGGGCCTCTCCGAGGGCAGCGCCGACTGGCTGTGGTTCGTGCTGGCGGCCGCCGGCTTCCTCCTGCTGCTGCTCGCCGAGGGCCGCGACCGGCTCTCCCAGTGGGGCCGGGTCTTCGGCGGTACCGGGCGGGGGCCGGGTGCGTCTCCGGGGGCGGACGGCGGGAGCGGCGCGATCGCCCCGGTCCGCACCGGTCGGCGGATCGGCGCCGTGGCGCTGGGCATCGCCCTCGCGGTGCCGCTGGCCCTGCCGGCGCTGGACGGCGGCCTCCTGGGCCCGTCCGGCTCGGGCGTGGGCAGCGGCGTGGGGGGCGGCGGCACGATCTCCGCGGTCAACCCGCTGGTCTCGCTGCAGAACAGCCTGAACCAGCCGGAGGACCGGGAGGTCATGTCGTACCGGACGAACGCCCCGCAGACGTCCGACATGTATCTGCGGATCGTGGCGCTCGACGACTTCGACGGCACGACCTGGCGTCCTTCGGTGCGCAGCATCACGGACGTGCCCTCGACGCTGCCCGGCCCGCAGGGCCTCAGCGACCAGATCCGCAGGACCGAGGTCCAGACGCGCATCGCGGCGGCCGACTGGTACGCGCAGGACTGGCTGCCCATGCCGTTCCCTGCGACGAAGGTGTCGATCAACGGCCGCTGGCGGTTCGAGCGGGTCGGCCGGACGCTGGTGGGCGACCACGGCCAGACCACGCGCGGCAAGCAGTACACCGTCAACAGCCTGATCGTGCAGCCGACCGCCCAGCAGCTCGCGGACGCCGGGGCGCCGTCGACCGACTTCGCCCGTGAGTTCACGGAGGTGCCGCCCTCACTGCCGCGGGTGGTGGAGGAGACCGCGCTCAGGGTCACCGAGGGCGCGGCGAACAACTACGAGCGGGCCGTGAAGCTGCAGGACTACTTCGCGGTCAACGGCGGCTTCACGTACAACACCGAGGTGACGGCCGGCAGCGGCTCGGCCGCGATCGCCCGCTTCCTGAAGCAGAAGGAGGGCTTCTGCGTCCACTTCTCCTTCTCGATGGCGGCCATGGCCAGGACGCTGGGCATCCCGGCCCGCGTCGCGGTCGGCTTCACGCCGGGCTCGCCCGGGGGCGACGGCAAGTACTCGGTGGGCCTGCGGGACGCGCACGCCTGGCCCGAGCTGTACTTCGAGGGCGTGGGCTGGACCCGCTTCGAGCCGACGCCGAACCGCGGCACGGTCCCCGAGTACACGCAGGACACCGCTCCGGCGGGCAGCCCGACGGATCCGGCGGCGCCCACCGAGTCCGCCTCGTCGGCGCCCTCGGCCTCCCAGCCGTCCTCCTCGGAGAGCTGCTCGCTGGCCCAGCGCAAGGACGGCAGCTGTGGGAACACGGCGCCGGCGATCGTCGGCGGCTCGACGGACGACGGCCCGCCGACCGGCCCGATCGTGCTGGGTGCGCTGGCCGTGCTGCTGGTGATCGTGGTCCCGCTGCTGCCCATGCTGTGGCGCAAGCGGATCAGAGCGCTACGGCTGGGTTCGTCAGGCCGCACCGACGACGACGTCGCCGGGCGCACGCTCGCGGCCTGGCGGGAGGTGACGGACACGGCGTGGGACCACGGCATCCCGCCGGACGAGTCGCAGACCCCGCGGAAGGCGGCGGCCCGCATCGTCCGGCTCGGGCAGCTGGATCCGGCGGCCGCGGAGTCGGTCCATCGGGTGGCGGCCGCGGTGGAGCAGGTCCTGTACGCGCCACGGCCGCAGCCCGCGTCGGGGGTCGGTGAGGACGTGCGCCGGCTGCACTCCGGTCTGCACGCGAAGGTGAGCCGGACGACGCGGCTGCGCGCGACGTTCGCGCCCCGCTCGGCCGTCCGGGTGGTGTGGGCCCTCGCGGAGCGCCGGCAGGCGTTCGCCGTGCGGCTGCGGGACCGGCTGACCGCGCTCCGCTCACGGCCGTCCGGCCAGGAGGGGTGAGCCCCTCCGCACCCGGTTCCGTACGCCGTTCGGTACGCCGTTCGGTACGCGACTGAGGGCGCCGGTCACCACGAGGTGGCCGGCGCCCTTCTTCCTGACCGGGCCCCAGTAGGCGGTCCTCTGACGCGGTCCCCTTACGCACAAAGGGTGACCGCCGGAGGCGGTCACCCTTCATGTACGTGTGTCAGCTGCTCGGCGCCGAGGCGCTCAGCGGCCGCCCTGCTCGTCCCGGCGGCGCTGCCAGCGCTGCTCGATCCGGTCCATCATGGAGCGCTTCTGCTTGCTCTGCCGTCGGGCCGCGGGTGCGCCTGGCACCGCTCCCGCCTGCTGTTCACCGGGCTTGGGCGCCTTGCGCCAACCGGTGACCGCGAGCACCGCACAGCCCAGCATGACGAGGAATCCCACCACGCTGATCCAGATCTGCTGCGCGACCATTCCTGCCATGAGGAGCGCGATACCCACCAGGAAGCCCGCGACTGCCTGGTAGACCCGACGTCGGGTGTACGTACGCAGCCCGCTTCCCTCAAGCGCTGTCGCGAACTTGGGATCTTCGGCGTACAGCGCTCGCTCCATCTGCTCGAGCATTCGCTGCTCGTGCTCCGAGAGCGGCACGGAGTCCTCCTCATCGTGCAGTCGCCGGGGCGACCGGGGGTCCCCTTCAGGATAGGCAGGGAATCGCCCCCGTGAAACCCGCCCCTCTACGCCAACTTCACCATTCCGGACCGCGTCACGCCGCTCCGGCTCACTGAGGCGTCATTCCCCGGTGGCCGACCCGTCATGCCGGACGGTCTACCCAGATCATACGGCGCCGAGCGTCCGATCGGGGGGCCTGTGGCGTACTCCATCTGCCGCTGCGCCGCTGATCAGCGGCGGCTCTCCGGAGTCGCTCAGCCCTTTTCGGCCACCCGCTTCTCGCCCAGCACGTGCAGTTGCGTCGCCACGGAGTGGAAGGCGGGCAGTTCGGCGGCGGCCGCCTCCAGCTTGAGAAGCTCCTGGAGGGCGCCCGGCTCGGTGTCCACGAGAACGCCTGGGACGAGGTCCGCGAAGACCCGCACGCCGTGCACGGCGCCGACGTCCACGCCCGCGTCACCGACGAGCTGGGAGAGCTGCTCGGCGGTGAAGCGGCGGGGCACGGGGTCGCCCTCGCCCCAGCGTCCTGCCGGGTCGTCAAGGGCCGTTCTGGCCTCCTTGAAGTGACCGGCGAGGGCCCGGGCGAGCACGGCGCCGCCGAGGCCGGCGGCGAGCAGGCTGAGCACACCGCCGGAGCGCAGCGCGTCGACCGCGTTGCGCACGCCCTCCGCCGGCTCCTCGACGTACTCCAGGACGCCGTGGCAGAGCACCGCGTCGAACGCGTCGCGCTCGACGACGTCGAACAGGCCCGACACGTCGCCCTGCACGCCCTGCACCCGGTCGGCCACGCCGGCCTCGGCGGCGCGGCGCTCCAGCGCGAACAGCGCGTTCGGGCTGGGGTCGACGACCGTGACGCGGTGGCCGAGGGCGGCGACGGGCACCGCGAAGTTGCCGCTGCCGCCGCCGGTGTCGAGGACGTCGAGGGGCCGGCTCCCGGCGGCCTTGGCGCGGCGGTCCAGAGCGTCCTTGAGGACCTCCCAGACCACGGCAGTACGGAGAGACGCTCGGGGGCGCATCGGGTCCGACACGGGAGTGACTCCTCGGCGCGGCTCCGGCCGGTGGGGCGGAGCGTGAACAGGTTCGGGCGCCTCCACCCTAATGGGCCCGGACCGGCGCCCATGTCATCCGCGCACGTCACCCCGGGAGCTCAGCCCGCGTCGGGCACCTCCCGCTCCGCCACGCGCAGGTCGTCCTCCTGCCGGGGCTGGGGCAGCACCGGCTGCAGGACGAGCATGCGCTCGACGAGGCGGAGGAACATCGCCACGTCGCGCACCAGATCGTCGGCGTCGCGGACGCTGGCCGCGCCGCGTATGCCCGCCTCCGCGCGGGCGCGACGGGTCGCCCCCGAGGCGAACAGTGCGCTCCACTCGGTCAGTTCGGGGGCTATCTCGGGGAGCACCTCCCAGGCGCTCCGGATCTTGGCGCGGCGCTTCGGGGTGGGCTCGGGCCGGCCGCGGGCCGCGAGCACGGCGGCGGCGGTGCGCAGCGCGGCGAGGTGGGCCGTCGCGTACCGCTCGTTCGACGTCTCGAACGCGGCGGCCTCGTCGAGTCCGGCGCGGGCCTGGGCGAGCAGGTCGAGGGCGGCGGGTGGCGCGCCCGCCCGGCGCAGTACCGGGTGGACGTCACTCGCCGGTCCGGTCAGTGAGGGGGCAGGGCCGGTGGCGGCGCGGCGGCGTGCGGCTGCTGCGGTGGATGCCTGATGTCCAGCCATGACGAACCTCCTGTCGTCGTGTGACGGCGCAGTGGCCGTATGTGCCCATCGTGGAGTACGCCACTGACAATCGGCCCTGACCTGGGCTTTTGCCTCGATCGAAGGTTCGGGCTAGTTTTTGCACTGACCAGTCAGTTCAAAAAGAGGGGTCAGGGGGGGCCATGAACGGTCCGCAGGGCGGGGCCGCGCCAGGCGGCGCAGCCGTCACCGCCGAGGGGTTCGGGCTGAAGGGGCCGCGCGGCTGGGCGTTCCGCGGCGTCGACATCGACGCGCCCGCCGGGTCCCTGGTCGCGGTCGAGGGACCGTCCGGCAGCGGCCGCACCTGTCTGCTGCTCGCGCTGACCGGACGCATGCGCCCCGCGGAGGGCGCGGCCGAGGTCGCCGGGTTCCGGCTGCCGAAGCAGATGAGCGCCGTGCGCCGGGTGAGCGCACTCGCGCACGTGCCCGGGGTCACCGACCTGGATCCGGCCCTCACCGTGGCCGAGCACCTGCACGAACGGGCGCTGCTGCAGCGGCGGTTCGACGGCACGCTGCGCGGACTCCTCAGGCCGCGCGCGGAGCGGACCGCCGAGGCGAAGCTGCGGATCGACACCGCGCTGACCGCCGCCGGGCTCGACCGCGAGGCCCTGCCCAAGGGCTCCCGCACCGCCGTGCGCGACCTGGAGCGCGTCGAGGCGCTGCGCCTCTCCCTCGCCCTGGCCCTCGTCGGCCGCCCCCGCCTGATCGCCGTCGACGACACCGACCTGAAGCTGTCGGACGCCGAACGGGCCGAGGTCTGGGACGGGTTGCGAGCGATCGCCGACGCCGGCACCACCGTCGTGGCCGTGTGCAGCGAGGCCCCTCAGGGCGCGGTCGTCGTGTCGACCGCCGCCCCCGTCCGCACGACGGATCCCGAAGACAACCCCGAAGAGCGCTCCGAAGAGACGACCGACACCGACAAGGAGGCGGCCGATGCGCTCGCCGAAGCTGGCCGCGCTTGAGCTCAGGCGCTTCGGCAGGGGGAAGCTGCCGCGCGCCGCGCTCGTCGCCCTCCTGCTGCTGCCGCTGCTCTACGGGGCGCTGTACCTGTGGTCGTTCTGGGACCCGTACGGGAAGCTCGACAAGATCCCCGTCGCGCTCGTCAACGACGACCGGGGGGCGACCGCCGCGGGCCGGAAGATCAGCGCCGGCGACGAGATCACCAAGGGGCTGTACGACAGCGACACCTTCCAGTGGCACGAGGTCGGCGCCGCGCAGGCCGAGAAGGGCGTCGAGGACGGCACGTACTACCTGTCGCTGACCATGCCGCGGGACTTCAGCAAGCGCATCGCGTCGAGCTCCGGGAACTCTCCGGAGACCAGCGCCCTTCAGGTGCGTACGAACGACGCGAACAACTACATCGTCGGGCAGATCTCCCGGACGGTCTTCTCCGAGGTGCGCTCCGCGGCGTCCACGAAGGCGTCGCGCTCCTTCCTCGACAAGATCTTCATCTCCTTCTCGGACATCCACGACGCGACCAAGAAGGCCGCGGACGGCGCGGACCAGCTCAAGGGCGGCATCGGCAAGGCCAAGAAGGGGTCGAAGGACCTCGCCGACGGCCTGAAGGACGCCAAGAAGGGCAGCGGCGACCTGGCGAGCGGCCTGAAGAAGCTCGACAAGGGGGCCGGCGACCTGGAGACGGGGTCCCGTCAGGTCTCCGACGGCACCCAGGTGCTCGCCGACAAGGTCAACGGCGCCGCCGACAAGGTGCGCCCGTTCCTGAAGGACAACAAGAAGGCGATCGGTGACACGGCCCGGCTGGTCGCCGACTCCGCCGCGGGGGTCCGGCACAACCTGGACACCCTGGTGAAGCTCGCGCCCGCCGCGCACAAGGGAGCCCACGCGGGATCGGACGTCCTCACCGCGATCTACGAGCGGCGCTGCGAGAAGGCGCTGCTGGACGACCCGGCCTGTCCTGACCTGAAGAAGGCGAAGACGGCGGCCGAGGACGTCGCCACCGTCTCCGACGACCTGAACACCCTCATCCAGGACGAGCACGGCGACCTGGACCTCATGGACAGCCATCTGGCGACCCTCCAGAAGCAGTCCGAGGCGCTCGCCGAGCGCGCCCCGACGCTCGACCAGGACGTCGAGACCGCGGTCGCCCAGATCAACAAGCTCAACAAGGGCGCGGGCCGGGTCGCCACGGGCGCCGAGAAGCTGCACACGGGGCTCGGCACGGCGAAGACCGGATCCACCGAACTCGACTCCGGCGTCGGCAGGTTGAAGACCGGGGCGAACGATCTCAACGGCGGCATGTTCAAGCTGGCCGACGGCTCGGGGAAGCTGGCGGGCGGGCTGCACGACGGCGTCCAGAAGATCCCCGACTACGACAAGAAGGACCGCGACCAGCGCACCGGGGTGATGGCCGACCCGGTCCAGCTCGCCTCGCAGTCGCTGCACAAGGCGCCCAACTACGGGACGGGCTTCGCGCCCTACTTCATCCCGCTGTCCCTGTGGGTGGGCGCGATGGTCGCCTACATGCTGATCGCCCCGCTCAACCGGCGGGCGCTCGCCGTGGGCGCCTCCTCGTGGCGGGTGGCTCTCGCGGGCTGGCTGCCCGTCGCCGCCCTCGGCCTCCTCCAGGTGGCGGCCCTGATGTCCGTACTGCACTGGGCCCTGGGCCTCCAGATGCTGCACGCGGCGGGCACGGTCGGCTTCCTGTGCCTGGTCACGGCCTGCTTCGCGGCCATCGTCCAGTGGCTGAACGCACGGTTCGGGGCGGCGGGCCGGATCCTCGTGCTCGCGTTCCTGATGCTGCAGCTGACGTCGGCGGGCGGCACGTACCCGGTGCAGACGAGTCCCGGCTTCTTCAACGCGCTGCACCCGTTCCTGCCGATGAGCTACGTCGTCGAGGCCCTGCGGCGACTGATCTCCGGCGGCGGGCTCGGCCCCGTGTGGCAGGCGTGCGCGGTCCTCGCGGCGTTCACGGCCGGCGCGCTGGCGCTGACGGCCCTGACGGCCCGTCGCAAGCAGGTGTGGACGCTCGACCGGCTGCACCCCGAGCTGAGCCTGTGAGCGCGCCCGCGAGGCGGCCTGTGACAATCAGGGCCATGGAAAGCAGCACACGGCGCCAGGCCACCCGGCAGAAGCTCTATGAGGCCGCTGTCACGCTCATCGCGGAGCAGGGCTTCTCCGCGACGACGGTCGACGAGATCGCCGAGCGCGCCGGGGTCGCGAAGGGCACGGTCTACTACAACTTCGCCAGCAAGTCGGTCCTCTTCGAGGAGCTGCTGCGCCACGGCGTCGGGCTCCTCACCACCTCCTTGCGGGACGCGGCGCAGAAGACGGACGAGCGGGGCGGCAGCAAGGTCGACGCCCTGGACGCGATGATCCACGCGGGCCTGGTCTTCATCGACCGGTACCCGGCCTTCACGCAGCTCTACGTCGCGGAGCTGTGGCGCACCAACCGCGCCTGGCAGTCCACGCTCGCCGTGGTCCGCCAGGAGGCGGTGGCCGTCGTGGAGGACGTGCTGCGCGGCGCCGTGGAGAGCGGCGAGCTGAGCGAGGAGATCGACGTGCCGCTCACGGCGGCCGCCCTCGTGGGCATGGTCCTCGTGGCCGCCCTGGACTGGCAGGCGTTCCAGCCGGAGCGCTCCCTGGACGACGTGCACGCGGCGCTGTCGCTGCTGCTCCAGGGGCGGGTGGGCGGCGGTCAGCCGCTGACCGGCAGGGCCTGACCCGCACGTGAAGCGCCGGTCCGGCAGGGCCTGTGGTCATTCTCAGGCCTCACCGGACCGGCGCATCCCCCGTTGTTCCCCCGTCGGGCCCCGTCGGGTCTCCCCCGGGTCCCCCGTGCCTCGCTCCCACCCTGACGGGCGAGAGGAGCGGCCAGGAGCACCGCGCCCGTTCCGCCGCCCCGTGTCGGCGGTACCGGAACCGTGCCCCTCTCCGTGCCCACCACTCTCCCGTCCGCGCAGGTCGGACCCCATCCGTGTACCTACTCATCTCACCGACTAGGTACGGATACTCAGACCTGCGTGCTCATCCCCAGGCACGGAGAGTTCTCCACTGGTTACGATCTTGTCCGTGTCCGTACTCCCCCTGGTGTTCACCAGTGGCTGGGCGAGCGGCATCAACGCGTACGCGGTGGTCCTGCTGCTCGGCATCTTCGGCGCGACCGGGCTGACCGACGAGGTCCCCGAGTCGTTGCAGCGACCCGATGTGCTGATCGTGGCGGGAGTGCTCTTCCTGTGCGAGGCCGTCGCCGACAAGATCCCGTACGTGGACTCGGTGTGGGACACGGTGCACACCGTGATCCGGCCGGTGTCCGGGGCGGTCGTGGGGGCGCTGCTCGCCGGGCAGAGCGGGTCGCTGTCCGATCTCGCTGCGGGCGCGATCGGCGGGTCGACGGCGCTGGCCAGCCACACCGTGAAGGCCGGCACCCGGATGGCGATCAACACCTCGCCCGAGCCGGTGTCGAACTTCGTGATGAGCTCCGCCGAGGACCTCGGGGTCGGCGGCATCCTGACGTTCGCGATGTTCCATCCGGAGGCCGCGGCGATCATCGCGGCGGTGCTGCTGTTCCTCGGCCTGGTGCTGCTGTTCTTCCTGATCCGGCGCATCCGCAGGTTCCTGCGCAGACGGGCCCAGCGGCGCGAGGAGAAGCGGCTCGCCCGCGAGGCGCCACCGCCGCCCTGACCTGCGAGCGGCGTTGTCGGTGGCGGCCGATAAAGTCCCTGGCATGGCACGAATTGCGGTGATCGGCGCGGGCATGGGCGCCATGGCGGCCGCCGCTCGGCTGGCCGTCGCGGGCCACCGACCGGTGGTCTTCGAGCGCGCGTCGACGTACGGCGGGGCGGTCGGCAGGTTCGAGCGCGACGGCTTCGCGTTCGACACCGGCCCGGGCCTGCTCCACCTGCCCGCCGTGTACCGCGACCTGTTCGTGAAGACCGGCAAGGAGCCCCTGGAGGACCTCGTCGGCCTCACCCAGGTCGAGCCCGCCGTGCGGCACGTCTTCGCGGACGGCACGACGACGGACCTGCCGAACGCGCGGCGTGCGGGGGTCGCCGAGGCCCTGGACGCGGCGGTCGGCGCGGGCGCGGGCGCGCGCTGGTCGGCGTTCATGAACCGGGCGCGGGAGGCCTGGGACCGCTCCCGGCGCCCCCTCCTCGAAGAGCCCCTCTGGCCGAACTGGCAGGTGCTCGCCGACCGCGAGCCGTACCCGGCGGTGGTCCGGCGGCGCCTGCTGCGCAAGGACCGCGCGGCGACGACGCTCGCCGGCATCGGCACGCTCGAACTCGGCGGCGATCCCCGCCTGGTGGCGCTCCTGGAGCAGTACGCGCTGGCGTACGGCCTCGATCCCCGCACGGCACCGGCGAGCGCCGCCGTGCTGCCGTACATGGAGCAGACCTTCGGGACGTGGGCGGTGACCGGCGGCCTGCGCGCCCTGGCGGACGCCGTGTACGCGCGCTGCCTGAAGCGGAAGGTCGAGTTCAGATTCGGTTCGGCCGTCACCCGCGTCGTGGTCCGGGACGGCCGGGCGGCGGGCGTGGAGCTGGCCGACGGGTCGGTGGAGGACGCCGAGTTCGTGGTGGCGGGCGTCGCCCCGCGGGTGCTCGACGGACTGCTGGCCGGGCAGGGCGTCCGGGGCGAGGTCCCGGCCCAGTCCGAGACGTCGTGGCCCAGCCGGCTCACGGTGCACCTGGCGCTGCGCGGGGCCGCGCCGGAGGGCACCGCGCACCGGACCGTGGTGCACAGCCCCGACCGGGACGCCGAGTTGGCGTGGCTCTTCGACGGCGGGGCGCGACCGCCCAGGCCGACGGTCACGGTGCTGCGCGCCGCTGACCCGGCCCAGGTGCCGGACGCCGGGCACGAGGCGGTCACCGTGACCGCGACGGTGCCCGCGCACGCGCGCGTGGCCGAGGCCGAGGTGGAGTCCGTCATCGCGGCGGCCGAGCGGGCCGTGCCCGGGCTGCGCGAGCGCCTGCTCTGGCACGAGGTCGCGACGCCTCAGGACATCGCCGCGGCGACCGGCGCGGACGGCGGCGCCGTGCCCGCGCCCGCGCTGGCCGCGGCCCAGGGCCGGCTGCTGCACCCGGCGAACGGCACGGAGCTGGCCGGTCTGTTCGCGGTGGGCGGCTGGTCTCACCCCGGCGGCGGACTGCCGCACGCGGGCATGTCGGGGGCGCTGGTGGCGGGCCTGATCGTGGAGGGCCCGGAGTTCCGCGGCTCCCAGTGAGCCGCGGACGGCGGAGCGGACCGCGGCAGCGGGCCGCGGTCGGGATTCAGTACCGGTTGCTCAGTACCGGTTGCGCCCGGTTGCTTCAGTACCGGTACTGCTGCTCGTTGTAGCCCGTGTCGTACCCGGTGTTCGGGTCGTGCTGCGGATAGCCGGGATAGGGCTGCTCGGGCGGGAGTTCACCGCCGTAGTTCTGCTCCTGCCCGTCCCCGCTGCGCTGCTGCGGAACCCAGACGCCGCCGGGCGGGGTGTCCGAGCCGTAGCCCGCGGCCGTCGCGTACGGGTCGGCGTACTGCTGCTGCCCGGTGGCGTACGGATCGCCGTACTGGGGCTGCTGGGGGTAGGTCTGGGCGCCGATGTACGGGTCGGAGTACGGCGCGGCGTACGGCTGCTGGCCGGTGTCGTAGCCGTAGCCCTGCTGCTGGTCGTAGCCGTAGGACGCGGTGTCGTAGCCGTAGTTCTGGGCGCCCTGCGCCGACTGCGCGTACGCGGTGTCGCTGTAGACGCCGTACTGGCCGGTGTCGTCCGGCATCGGCTCGGCCGCGTACACCGTGGTCTGCTCGGCCGGGGACTCCGGGGCCTGTGCGTACGCCTCCTGCGGCGCCTGCTCGTACTCCAGGTCGGAGACCTCGAGCGTGGGGTCCTGGTGGATGTCCTTGCGACGGCGCTTGTCGGCGCCCGGCTTCTCGGCACCTTCGGGGCCGTGCTTGAGCGCCCAGCCCGCCGCGAAGCCCCGGCGGAACGACAGCGTGACGTACGTCTGGCCGATCGCGAAGGCGATGGCGCCCACGCCGATGACGACCACCGACGGCATCAGGACGCCGAGGACGACTCCGACGAAGCCCACGAAGGCCAGCAGCCGCCAGCGCAGCCTCGCCTTGTACTGCAGCAGCACCTCACCGAGGAGCCAGAGTGCCACCAGCCCGAATGCCGCATAGAGGACCGCCCAGCCCATGTACGCCCCTCTCGTACGGCCGTATCCCCCTACGGGTACGGCCCATCAGGCCCGCTGGTCGTGCAGGCCCAGGTTCTCGTAGATTTCCAGCGTCGCCGTGGAGTTGTTGAGCGTAATGAAGTGCAGACCCGGCACTCCCTCGTCAAGCAGCTTGGCGCAAAACTCCGTAGCGAACTCGATGCCAATGGAGCGTACAGCGGCTGGATCGTCTTTGGCTGTGAGGATCCGCTCTTTCAGCGCCGGAGGGAAGTCGGCGTTGCTGAGCTTGGGCAGGCGCTCGAGCATGCGCACACTCGTCACCGGCATGCATTCCGGGATGATCGGGGTGTCGCAGCCCGCGGCGGCGACCTTGTCGCGCAGCCGCAGGTACTCCTCCGGGTAGAAGAACATCTGGGTGATCGCGTAGTCGGCGCCGGCCCGGCACTTGTCGACGAAGTGCCGCACGTCGGAGTCCCAGTCCGCGGAGCGGGGGTGCATCGCGGGGAACGCGGCGACGCCGACGCAGAAGTCGCCGGACTCCTTGATCAGTTCGACGAGTTCGGCCGCGTACGTCAGGCCCTCCGGGTGCGAGACCCAGTCACCCATCGGGTCGCCCGGCGGGTCACCGCGGACCGCCAGCATGTTCCGGATCCCGGCGTCGGCGTACTGGCCGATGATGTTGCGCAGTTCGGCCACCGAGTGCTCGACGGCGGTGATGTGGGCGACCGGCGTCAGCGTCGTGTCCCCGACGATCTGCTGCGTCTCCTTGACGGTGCCCGCGCGCGTGGAACCGCCGGCGCCGTACGTGACGGAGACGAAGTCGGGCGCGACCGCCTCGACCCTGCGCAGCGCGTTCCACAGGTTGCGCTCGCCCTTCGCGGTCTTCGGCGCGGAGAACTCGAACGAATACGTCGTCTTGCCGGTCGCGAGCATGTCGCGCACGGTGCGAGCGCGATCAGTCCTGGTGGAAGCGGTGCCAAGGGCCATACGGGCAGGTTACTGACGGAATCCGGTTGCCCCTAATCCCCGTCCACCCTGCGGACAGCGGGCCGGAACGCCTGTTCCCCACGGGTCACACGGTGCGCAGGCGCTTCGCGAACTCGGCCGCCGCGGCACCCGGATCGTCGGCCTCGGTGATGGCCCGGACGACGACGACGCGGCGGGCGCCGGCGTCCAGCACCTCGTCCAGGTTCCCGAGGTCGATGCCGCCGATGGCGAACCAGGGACGGTCGGTGCCGAGGCCCGCCGTGTACCGCACCAGGTCGAGGCCCGGGGCGTACCGGCCGGGCTTCGTCGGCGTCGGCCAGCAGGGGCCGGTGCAGAAGTAGTCCACGCCCTCCTGGACCGCGGCCGCGGCGGCCTCCTCGTCGGCGTGCGTGGAGCGGCCGATCAGGACGTCCGCGCCGAGGACCGCGCGGGCCGCGGGGACCGGCAGGTCGCCCTGGCCCAGGTGCAGCACGTCCGAGCCCGTCGCGTGGGCGACGTCCGCCCGGTCGTTCACCGCGAAGAGCTTGCCGTGGCGGCGGGCCGCTTCGGCGAACACGGCGAGGTGCTCGAGCTCCTCGCCCGCCTCCATGCCCTTGTCGCGCAGCTGCACGATGTCGACGCCGCCGGACAGCACGGCGTCGAGGAACTCCGGCAGGTCGCCCTGGCGCTTGCGCGCGTCGGTGCACAGGTACAGCCGTGCGTCGGCGAGCAGCGCGCGCTTGGAGTCGGCCATGGAAGTCCCCCCGTATGTGGTGCGGTGTCGGTGGCGTGCGCACCACACAGCCCGTGGTGCGCACGCCGGACGGTCGTCAGGTCAGACGGCGAGCGCCTGGGCGCGGCGCTTCACCTCCGTGCCGCGATTCTCGCTCAGCGCCTGCGCGGGGGTGCCCGGCAGGGTGTCGTCGGGAGTGAAGAGCCACTCCAGCATCTCTTCGTCGGTGAAGCCGTCGTCCCGCAGGAGCGTCAGGGTCCCGGTGAGGCCCTTGACGATCTTGTCGCCGTCGATGAAGGCGGCGGGCACGTGCAGTGCCCTGTTCTCACCACGGCGTACGGCGATCAGCTGGCCTTCCTTCACCAGCTGTCGCACACGCGTCACCTCGACACCGAACTGCTCGGCGATGTCGGGGAGGGTGAGCCAGTCGGGGACGAGAGCATCCGTCTTTGCGTCAATCTCGGTCACAGGACAAGCCTGCCATCCCGGACTGACACTCGGAAGCCGGGCCCCGCTGACCAGGCGTTCCGTGCGCGCGAACGGGTCGGTCGGGTCGGTCGGACCGCTCAGATCGCTCAGGCCGCTCAGGCCGGTCGGACCGCTCAGGCCACCGCGGCCTTGAGCGGCCGGGCGGGGTCGGCCAGCCGGTCGGGGTCCAGGACGGTGCCCGCCTCGATGAGCTTGCGCCCCTGCGCGAGGTCGCGGGGCTTGCCGACGGCCAGGACGGCCACGAGGGCGCCGTCCCGCAGCCAGCACACCGACCACGCCGCGCCGGCCGGGTCGCCGCGCCAGACCGTCGTGTCGGCGACCTCGTGGTGGCCGGCGTACTGCACGAAGCGGCCGAACTGCTCGGACCAGAAGTAGGGCACCGGGTCGTAGGCGGCCGGGGTCTCGCCGATGATGTTCGCCGCGACCGTGCGGGGCCCCTGCAGCGCGTTGTCCCAGTGGTGGACCATCAGGCGCTTCGCGTAGCGCGTCGACGGGAAGGACGAGCAGTCCCCCACCGCGTACACGTCGGGTACGGAGGTGCGCAGCCGCTCGTCCGCCACCACCTCGCGGTGGGCGCCCAGCTCGATGCCGGAGCCGGCCAGCCAGCGGGTGGCGGGGCGGGCGCCGATGCCGACGACGACGGCGCCCGCGGGCAGCCGCGTGCCGTCGTCCAGGACCACGGCCCCCTCCTCGACGCTCGCCACGCGCGCGTGGGTGCGCAGCCGGGCTCCGGCGTCCGCGTACCAGGCCGTCATGGGGGCGGCGATCTCCGCGGGCAGCGCCCCGGCCAGCGGTCGCTCGGCCGCCTCCACGACGGTGACCCGGCAGCCCGCCTCGCGGGCCGCTGTGGCGAACTCGGCACCGATCCAGCCGGCCCCGACGACGACCACGTCGCGCTGCTCGGCGAGGACCGGGCGCAGCCGCTCGGCGTCGTCGAGGGTGCGCAGCAGGTGCGTGCCGGGCGTGGCCTGCGCGCCCGGCAGCCGGACCGGCTCGGCGCCGGTGGCGACGACCAGGACGTCGTACGGCACCGGGCCGTGGGCCGTGTCCAGCTCGTGGTCGGCGGGGCGCAGGCCGGTGACCTCGCGGCCGAGTTCCAGGGTGACGCCGAGCGCCTCGAAGTCGACGTCGAAGGCCGAGCCCTCGGCCTTGCCGAGCAGGACGGCCTTGGACAGCGGCGGGCGGTCGTAGGGCTGGTGGGGTTCGGCGCCGATGAGCGTGACGGTGCCGGGGAACCCCTGTTCGCGCAGGGCCACCGCCGTCTGCACACCGGCCATGCCCGCGCCGACGATGACGACGTTCCGCTGCCCCGTGGGCGTCCCGTTCCCGCTCCGCTGCTCACTCACGGGATCACCTTAGGCACCTGATCTTGTGTCAGTCAGCGGCGTGGGCCACTCCCGGCCCGTGACGTCCTGCACACGTGTCACCGGTTTAGTGATCAAACCGGTGCGGTGATCTCCTCGACGACGCTGGTCCCGCTGCCCTCCTGCGACTCCCAGGCCCAGGTCTCGTCGAGCCGCAGGCGCCCGTCGGGCCGTTCGGACACGACGGAGACGCAGTGCCCGGAGGACGTGCTGCCGTCGGTCTTCAACTGGACGTAGCGGAAGTCGAGCCGGTCGCCGGCGCGGGTCCCCACGAGGTGTCCCCGCACGACGTCGCCGCCTTCGTAGTCGGCCCAGATCCGGCCGTCCTGCTCGTGGTAGCGGAAGCGCGTCCTGGTGCCCACCTGCCCCGGCGCCTGGTCGGCTACGGGGGCGAGGACGAGACCGTCGAGGGATCGGGCCACGGGCGGAGGCTCCCTTACTGGGGCTGACGGCGAAGAGTTAGGGTGGCCAACGTAAAGCACTCGCGGGAGCCCGTACGCAGCGGGCTGAGAGGGAGGCTGGAGCGGCCTCCGACCGTACGAACCTGATCCGGGTCATGCCGGCGAAGGGAGGGGCTGGACGCCCATGTCGCGTACGCCGAGCACCACCACCGACGCAGTCGTCGTCGGGGGCGGCATCATCGGTCTGGTCACCGCGTGGAGGGCCGCGCAGCGCGGTCTGTCCGTCGCGGTCGTGGACCCCGCACCGGGCGGCGGGGCCGCCCAGGTGGCGGCCGGGATGCTGGCCGCCGTCACCGAACTCCACTACGGCGAGCAGACGTTGCTCGGTCTGAACGTCGAGTCGGCGCGGCGCTATCCGGAGTTCGCCGCGGAGCTGTCCGAGGCGTCGGGCCAGGACCTCGGCTACCGCGCGTGCGGCACGCTGGCCGTCGCCCTCGACGCGGACGACCGGGCGCACCTGCGGGAACTGCACGCCCTGCAGCGGAAGTCGGGCCTGGAGTCCGAGTGGCTGTCGGGCCGGGACTGCCGCCGCCTGGAGCCGATGCTCGCGCCGGGCGTGCGCGGGGGCCTGCGGGTCGACGGTGACCACCAGATCGACCCGAGAAGGCTCGCGGGCGCCCTCGTGACGGCCTGCGAGCGGTCCGGCGTGGTCTTCCACCGGACGTGGGCCGAACGGCTCTCCGTCGCACGGGGCCGGGCCCGCGGGGTCGTCCTCGCCGACGGCGGCGAGTTCGCGGCGGACCAGGTGGTGCTGGCGGGAGGCAGCCGCAGCGGTCAGCTCGCGGGGGTCCCCGACGAGGTGCTGCCGCCGGTCCGGCCGGTCAAGGGCCAGGTCCTGCGGCTGACGGTGCCGAAGCGGTACGCGCCGTTCCTGAGCCGCACGGTCCGCGCCGTGGTCCGCGGCAGCCACGTCTACCTGGTGCCGCGCGTCAACGGCGAACTGGTCGTCGGCGCCACCACCGAGGAGCTCGGCTGGGACACCGAGGTCACGGCGGGCGGCGTCTACGAACTGCTGCGGGACGCCCACGAACTCGTCCCCGGCATCACGGAGCTGCCGCTGACCGAGACCCGCGCGGGCCTGCGCCCCGGCTCCCCGGACAACGCGCCGCTGCTCGGCCCGACGGCGCTGCCCGGACTCCTCCTGGCCACCGGCCACTACCGCAACGGCGTGCTGCTCACGCCGGTCACCGGCGACGCCATGGCGCAGGTCCTGGCCACCGGTGAACTCCCGGAAGAGGCCCGCCCGTTCACCCCCAGGCGCTTCAGCGGCGCCTCCTTGGAGCAGCCCGCATGAACGTATCCCTCAACGGTGAGCCGCGCGCGGTGGCGTCCGGCACCACCCTGGACGCCCTCGTGGCCACCCTCACCGCCGCGCACTCCGGTGTCGCGGCCGCGCTCAACGAGACCGTCGTCCCGCGCACCCAGTGGCCCGTCACGGCGCTCTCCGAAGGAGACCGCGTCGAAGTGCTCACCGCCGTACAAGGAGGCTGACTCGATCATGGCTGACGACGCTTTCGTCCTCGGCGGCACCACCTACTCCTCGCGCCTGATCATGGGCACGGGAGGGGCGCCGAGCCTCGACGTCCTGGAACGCTCGCTGACCGCCTCCGGCACCGAGCTCACCACGGTGGCCATGCGCCGGGTGAACGCCGACGTCCACGGGTCGGTGCTCTCGGTCCTGGAGAAGCTCGGCATCGGGGTGCTGCCGAACACGGCGGGCTGCTTCACCGCGGGAGAGGCGGTCCTCACGGCCCGCCTCGCGCGCGAGGCGCTCGGCACGGACCTGATCAAGCTGGAGGTCATCGCCGACGAGCGCACCCTCCTGCCGGACCCGGTCGAGCTGCTCGACGCCGCCGAGACGCTGGTCGACGACGGGTTCACGGTCCTGCCCTACACGAACGACGACCCGGTCCTCGCCCGGAAGCTGGAGGACGTGGGCTGCGCGGCCGTCATGCCGCTCGGCTCCCCGATCGGCTCCGGGCTCGGCATCCGCAACCCGCACAACTTCCAGCTGATCGTCGAGCACGCGCGCGTGCCGGTGATCCTGGACGCGGGCGCGGGCACGGCCTCCGATGTGGCGCTCGCCATGGAACTGGGGTGCGCGGGTGTGATGCTCGCCTCGGCGGTGACCCGCGCGCAGGAGCCGGTCCTGATGGCCGAGGGCATGCGGCACGCGGTCGAGGCGGGCCGCCTCGCGTACCGTGCCGGACGCATCCCCAAGCGCCATTTCGCCGCGGCGTCGTCCCCTTCGGAGGGGCAGGCGCAGCTGGATCCCGAACGCCCCGCGTTCTGATCGCACGCCCGGTCACAGCTCTGCTGCAGTACGGATCCGGTCCCGCCGCACGGGACCGGCCTGTCGGTGGCTCCTCGTAGACTCGCTGCGTGGACACGACCCTTCAGGACCCGTTGCTCGGGCATGTGCTCGACGGCCGGTACCGCATCGACGCACGCATCGCGGTCGGCGGGATGGCCACGGTCTACCGGGCCGTGGACACCCGCCTCGACCGGGTGCTCGCGCTCAAGGTGATGCACCCCTCGCTCGCGGCCGACGCCTCGTTCGTCGACCGCTTCATCCGCGAGGCCAAGTCCGTCGCCCGCCTCTCGCACCCCAATGTGGTCGGCGTGTACGACCAGGGCACGGACGGCGCGTACGTGTACCTGGCGATGGAGTACATCGCGGGCTGCACGCTCCGTGACGTGCTGCGGGACCGGGGAGCGCTCAGGCCGCGCGCGGCGCTGGACATCCTGGAGCCGGTCCTCGCCGCGCTCGGGGCGGCGCACCGCGCGGGCTTCGTGCACCGCGACATGAAGCCGGAGAACGTCCTGATAGGGGACGACGGCCGGGTGAAGGTGGCGGACTTCGGTCTCGTCCGCGCGGTGGACTCGGTCACGAACACGACGGGTTCGGTCCTCGGCACGGTGTCGTACCTGGCGCCCGAGCAGATCGAGGACGGCACCGCGACCGCGAGCGTGGACGTGTACGCGTGCGGGGTCGTGCTCTACGAGATGCTGACCGGCGCCAAGCCGCACTCCGGGGAGACCCCCGCCCAGATCCTGTACAAGCACCTGAACGAGGACGTGCCGCCGCCCTCAGCGCTGGTCCCCGGCCTCCCGTTCGAGCTGGACGAGCTGGTCGCGTCGGCCACCGCCCGCACCCCCGCGGTCCGCCCGCACGACGCGGTGGCACTGCTCGGCGACGTCAGGAACGCCCGGTCGGCGCTCAGTGACGCCCAGTTGGACGCGGTGCCGCCGCAGGCGCGCGACGCCGAGCACGCGGGCGCCGACGACCGTACGAGCGTGATCCCGCGGGCGATCCGGACGAACGCGGTGCAGCTGCCGCTGCCCGCCCCGGAGGACGAGCTCAACCGCACGAGCCGCCTGGCGACCCCGCCGCCGGCGCCGCCCGCGCCCGCCCGGCGCCCGGGTGGCCGCGGCCCGCGCCGCGGCGTGTTCCTGGTCGTCGCCGCGGTGCTGCTGGCCCTCGGCGTGGGAGCGGGCGTCTGGTACATCAACTCGGGGCAGTTCACGAAGGTCCCCGCCCTGCTCACCAAGACCGAGGCGCAGGCGAAGCAGCGGCTCGACGAGGCCGGGCTGCAGACCGGCCGGATCTCGCGCGCGTACAGCGACGCGTACAAGCGCGGCACGGTGATGGCCACCGACCCCGAGTCGGGTGCCCGCATCCGGGACGACGGCACGGTGAACCTGACGGTGTCGAAGGGCCCGGAGACCGTGGAGGTCCCCGATCTGAAGGGCACCGCGCTCACCACGGCGAAGAGCGACCTCAAGGGCCGGGGCCTGGTACCCGGCATGATCACCAGGGCGTTCAGCGAGGAGATCCCGAAGGGCTCCGTGATCAGCACGGACCCGGTGGCGGGCACGACCCGCAAGTCCGGTTCCGCGGTGGCCCTGGTCGTCTCCAAGGGCACGCCGGTCGACGTCCCCGACGTCACGGGCGACTCCGAGGACGACGCCGTCGCCGAGCTGGAGGAGGCCGGTCTGAAGGTGGAGATCGCCACGGACCGGGTCAACTCGGAGGAGGACAAGGGCGATGTGGCCGAGCAGTCCCCCGGCGCGGGCAAGCAGCTCGCCGAGGGCGACACGGTGACGCTGACGATCTCCAAGGGCCCCGTGATGGTCGAGGTCCCGGACGTCACGGGCAAGAAGGTCGACGAGGCGCACGCCGAGCTGGAGGCCGCCGGCTTCAAGGTCGACGAGGACCGCGGTCTGCTCGGTCTCTTCGGTGACACGGTGAAGGACCAGTCCGTGGAGGGCGGGGACGAGGCGCCCAAGGGGTCGTCGATCACGATCACCATCCGGTAGGGCCATGGGGCCGGGCGGGTGGCGCTCCGGCCCCATGACACCCTTGACCGGGTGAACAGCAGCATCCGCAACCCGATCGGCGGTCACGTCCCCGTGGCCGGCGGCCTCGCCTCCGTGGGGCTCTCCTACGCCCAGGAGCTGAAGGCCGAGACCGTCCAGGTCTTCGTGGCCAACCCGCGCGGCTGGGCCACTCCCCCCGGCAACCCGAAGCAGGACGACGAGTTCCGTGCCCGGTGCGCCGCCGAGGGCGTACCGGCGTACGTGCACGCCCCGTACCTGATCAACTTCGGCTCGCACACCGAGGCCACCGTCGACAAGTCCGTGGAGTCCCTGCGGCACTCGCTGCGCAGGGCCCGGGCGATCGGCGCCCTCGGCGTCGTCGTGCACACCGGGTCCGCGACGGGCGGCCGTGAGCGCGGGGTCGCGCTCGCCCAGGTCCGGGAGCGGATGCTGCCGCTGCTCGACGAGCTGACCCACGACGACGACCCGTTCCTGCTGCTGGAGTCGACGGCCGGGCAGGGCGCGTCGCTGTGCTCGCGCACCTGGGACTTCGGCCCGTACTTCGACGCCCTCGACCACCACCCCAGGCTGGGCGTCTGCCTCGACACCTGTCACATCTTCGCGGCGGGCCACGACCTGACGGGCCCGGCCGGCATGACGCAGACGCTGGACCTGCTCGTGGAGACGGTCGGCGAGGGCCGCCTCAAGCTGATCCACGCCAACGACTCCAAGGACGTCGTGGGCGCCCACAAGGACCGTCACGAGAACATCGGCTCCGGCCACATCGGCGCGGACCCGTTCCGCGCGCTCATGGCGCACCCGGCGACCGAGAACGTCCCGCTGATCATCGAGACGCCCGGCGGCAAGGAGGGGCACGCGGCGGACGTCGCCCGTCTCAAGGAGCTGCGCGGCTGAGGATCCCCACGCGGCGGGACGGGCCCTAGAGCTCGGGGCCTTCCCCGGGCTCTTCCTGGTACGAGTACCGCTGCTCACGCCACGGGTCGCCCACGTTGTGGTACCCGCGCTCCTCCCAGAACCCGCGCCGGTCCGCGGTCATGTACTCGACGCCGCGCACCCACTTCGGCCCCTTCCAGGCGTACAGGTGCGGGACCACGAGGCGCAGTGGGAAGCCGTGCTCGGCGGTGAGCAGTTCGCCGCCCTTGTGGGTGGCGAAGACGGTGCGCTCGGAGGCGAAGTCGGCGAGCCGCAGGTTCGAGCTGAACCCGTACTCGGCCCAGACCATGACGTGCGTGACATCGGGGTGGGGCGGGGCCAGCTCCAGGATCGTGGCGGCCCGCACGCCGCCCCATTCGGCGCCGAGCATGCTGAACTTCGTCACGCAGTGCAGATCGCCCACGACGGTCGCGTACGGCAGTGCCGAGAACTCCTCGTGGTTCCAGCAGTGCTTCTCGCCGTCGGCGGTGGCGCCGAAGACCCTGAACTCCCAGCGCTCGGGCCGGAACTTGGGCACCGGGCCGTAGTGCGTGACCGGCCAGCCGCGCTGCAGGCGCTGCCCCGGCGGAAGCTCCGGCTGCACTGCTCCCCCAGACTCGCTACCCACCGGATGACCCATGCCTCCATCCTGACAGACCCCGGGCAGTGGACGTGACCACGCGGCGCCCGACGGCCCGCAGTCGATCATCGATTCGGGCAACTCCTACTAAGCGTGCACTTACTGGACGCTTTTCTGCACCGATGCAAGGATGCGCGGAACCTGCCCAGTCACCCTCTTGGAAGGAGCCTCTGCGATGCAGGGCGACCCCGAGGTCATCGAATTTCTCAACGAGCAGCTGACCGCCGAACTGACGGCGATCAACCAGTACTTCCTGCACGCCAAGATGCAGGAGAACTTCGGCTGGACGAAGCTCGCGAAGTACACGCGGCACGAGTCGTTCGACGAGATGAAGCACGCGGAGGTGCTGACCGACCGGATCCTGTTCCTGGACGGTCTGCCCAACTACCAGCGGCTCTTCCACGTCCGGGTCGGCCAGACGGTCACCGAGATGTTCCAGGCCGACCGGCAGATCGAGGTCGAGGCGATCGACCGGCTGAAGCGGGGCATCGAGGTGATGCGCGGCAAGGGTGACATCACGTCCGCAAACATCTTCGAGTCGATCCTCGAGGACGAGGAGCACCACATCGACTACCTGGACACGCAGCTGGAGCTGGTGGACAAGCTCGGTGAGGCGCTCTACATCGCGCAGCTCATCGAGCAGCCCGAGAGCTGATCAGGCGGCTTCCGGGAGCTCCGCCCGCGGCGCGAGGGCGACGGCCGCTTCACCCTGCTCGACCAGCTCCCGACGGGGGCACGCGCCGCGTCCGAGGAGGGCCTGGATCCGGCGCACGCACGAACCGCAGTCGGTGCCGGCCTTGCAGGCCGAGGCTATCTGGCGGGGGGTGCAGGCACCGTCCTCCGCGTGCTTCTTGACCTGCGCCTCGGTGACCCCGAAGCAGTTGCAGACGTACACGCGGTTCCACCTCCCGGTCGGGACTCATAGGTAGTGCCGTCCCGATTGATCGGTGAGGCTAACCTAACCTTACCCGCCGGGTCGGAAGCACAAAAGTGCCGTGGGGCGCGGATCCCTGTGATCCGCGCCCCACGGCGTTACGTACGGTCAGTGAACGTCACTGGTCGCGGTACATCTCCGCCACCAGGAAGGCCAGGTCGAGCGACTGGCTGCGGTTCAGACGCGGGTCGCAGGCCGTCTCGTAGCGCTGGTGCAGGTCGTCGACGAAGATCTCGTCGCCGCCGCCCACGCACTCGGTGACGTCGTCACCGGTGAGCTCGACGTGGATGCCGCCCGGGTGCGTGCCGAGCGCCTTGTGGACCTCGAAGAAGCCCTTGACCTCGTCGAGCACGTCGTCGAAGCGCCGGGTCTTGTGACCGGAGGCCGCCTCGTACGTGTTGCCGTGCATCGGGTCGGTGATCCAGGCGACGGTCGCGCCGGAGGCGGTGACCTTCTCGACCAGCTCGGGCAGCTTGTCCCGGACCTTGTCGGCGCCCATGCGGACGATGAAGGTCAGCCGGCCCGGCTCGCGGTCCGGGTCGAGGCGCTCGATGTACTGCAGCGCCTCCTCGGCCGTCGTCGTCGGGCCGAGCTTGATGCCGATCGGGTTGCGGATCTTCGAGGCGAACTCGATGTGCGCGCCGTCCAGCTGACGGGTGCGCTCGCCGATCCAGACCATGTGGCCCGAGACGTCGTACAGGTTGCCCGTCCGCGAGTCGACGCGGGTCAGCGCCGACTCGTAGTCGAGCAGCAGCGCCTCGTGGGACGCGTAGAACTCGACCGTCTGGAACTCGGCCGGGTCGGTGCCGCAGGCGCGCATGAAGTTCAGCGCGTTGTCGATCTCGCGGGCGAGCTGCTCGTAGCGCTGGCCGGACGGGGACGACTTCACGAAGTCCTGGTTCCAGGCGTGCACCTGGCGCAGGTCCGCGTAGCCGCCCGTGGTGAAGGCACGCACCAGGTTCAGCGTCGAGGCGGACGCGTGGTACATCCGCTTCAGGCGCTCGGGGTCCGGGATGCGGGCGGCCTCGGTGAACTCGAAGCCGTTGACGGAGTCGCCGCGGTAGGTCGGCAGGGTGACGCCGTCGCGGGTCTCGGTCGGCTTGGAGCGCGGCTTGGAGTACTGGCCGGCGATGCGGCCGACCTTCACGACCGGCACCGAGGCGGCGTACGTCAGCACGGCGCCCATCTGGAGCAGGGTCTTCAGCTTGTTCCGGATGTGATCTGCGGAGACGGCGTCGAAGGCCTCGGCGCAGTCGCCGCCCTGGAGGAGGAACGCCTCTCCCTTGGCGACGGCAGCCAGTCGGGCGCGCAGCTGATCGCACTCGCCCGCGAAGACGAGCGGCGGATACGACTCGAGCTCCGCGATCACGTCGCGCAGAGCCTCGGCATCGGGGTACTCGGGCTGCTGCGCCGCGGGCAGGTCTCGCCAGGTGTTGCCAGCGCTTGCGCTGGTCTTAGCGTTCACGGTCACCTCGCCAACATTACGGGTTCATGTCTCGCGTCCATTCCACCGCTCATCTTTTGAGACGGACCAGACACGTCTGAGCCGGACCCGCCGGCATCGGGTACGGTGACGCTCATGTTCGCGCAGCTTCTGAACCGCACCTGGTGGTGGACCGCACATCCGGCGGCCCACTGACTGCGCGTATCCGAATCCGCGAAGGCCGCCCGAGGGGCGGCCTTCAGTGTTTTCCGACACGACAGCGGCTGTTCCTCCTGAACCGACTCTCCGAAAGTCACCGGAAGGAACCAGCCGTGTCGCTGACCGACCTGCTCGCCGACGAACGTCCCTTCGCCCTGCTCCGCCGCCGCACCCCCGGCCGTGACCACGACACCGTCGAGGTCCTGATCGGCCGGGTCGGCGTGCACGAGAAGCTCGCCGACGTCCCGGAGGGCCTCGCCCTGGTCCCCTTCCGGCAGATCAGGGAGCGCGGCTTCGACGTCCGCGACGACGGCACCCCGCTCGCGGTCCTGGTGCCCGAGGAGTCGTACGAGCTGCCGCTCGCCGAGGCCCTTCAGCAGCTGCCGCGGCACGACGTCCGGGTCAGGGACGGCGGGTTCGACGTCGACGACGACACGTACGCCGGCATCGTCGGCCGGGTCCTGGACGAGGAGATCGGTCGGGGCGAGGGCGCCAACTTCGTGATCCGCCGGACGTACCGGGGCGAGATCCCCGGGTTCTCCCGGGCCGACGCCCTCGCCCTCTTCCGGCGGCTGCTCGACGGGGAGCGGGGCGCCTACTGGACGTTCGTCGTGCACACCGGGGACCGCACGCTCGTGGGCGCCAGCCCCGAGGTGCACGTGCGGATGTCGGGCGGGACGGTCGTCATGAACCCCATCAGCGGCACGTACCGCTACCCGGCCGCCGGGCCGACGCCGGACGACCTGCTCGGTTTCCTCGCCGACGGCAAGGAGATCGAGGAGCTGTCGATGGTCGTCGACGAGGAGCTCAAGATGATGTGCACGGTCGGCGACATGGGCGGGGTCGTCGTCGGGCCGCGGCTGAAGGAGATGGCCCACCTCGCGCACACCGAGTACGAGCTGCGCGGGAAGTCCACCCTGGACGTGCGGGACGTCCTCAGGGAGACGATGTTCGCGGCGACCGTCACCGGCTCCCCCGTGCAGAACGCCTGCCGGGTCATCGAGCGGCACGAGGTCGGCGGGCGCGGCTACTACGCGGGGGCGCTGGCCCTGATCGGCCGGGACTCGGGCGGCGCGCAGACCCTCGACTCGCCCATCCTGATCCGGACCGCCGACATCGACGCGGCCGGGCGGCTGCGGGTCCCGGTCGGCGCCACGCTCGTCCGTGGCTCGGACCCGGCGAGCGAGGTCGCCGAGACGCACGCCAAGGCCGCCGGGGTGCTGGCCGCGCTGGGCGTTCGGCCGTCCCGCCCGCGCGCGGACCACGCGCGGCCCGCCCTGGCCGACGACCCGCGGGTGCGGGCGGCGCTGGACGGGCGGCGGGCGGCGCTCGCGCCGTTCTGGCTGCGGATGCAGGAGCGGGCCGGCGAGCTGACCGGGCACGCGCTCGTCGTCGACGGCGAGGACACCTTCACCGCGATGCTGGCGCACGTGCTGCGCTCGTCGGGTCTGGAGGTCTCGGTGCGGCGCTACGACGAGCCGGGGCTGCGGGAGACGGTGCTCGCGCACGAGGGGCCGGTGGTGCTCGGCCCCGGGCCCGGTGACCCGTCCGATCCGGCCGACCCGAAGATGCGGTTCCTGCGGTCGCTGGCGGCGGAGCTGATCCGCGGGCACGAGCACGGGGTGCTCGGGGTCTGCCTCGGGCACGAGCTGATCGCGGCCGAGCTGGGTCTGGAGATCGTCCGCAAGGACGTGCCCTACCAGGGCGCGCAGACCGAGATCGACCTCTTCGGCCGCACCGAGACCGTCGGCTTCTACAACAGCTTCGTGGCGCGCTGCGACGACGAGGCGGCCGTGGAACTGGCCGCGCACCACGTGGAGGTCAGCCGCGACCGGGGGAACGGCGAGGTGCACGCGGTGCGCGGTCCCGGCTTCGCGGGCGTGCAGTTCCACCCGGAGTCGGTGCTGTCGCTGCGCGGGGCGGGCGTGGTGCGCGAGCTCCTCGGTCAGCTCTTGGGCGCCGCGGGCACCAGGACGTTCTCGGAGCGGCGGCCCGCCCGGTAGTCCACGACGTTCTGCACCGTGGTGTCGATGATCTGGCCGACCGCGTCCACGGTGTAGTACGCCTGGTGCGACGTGACCAGGACGTTCGGGAACGTGACGAGGCGGGCCAGGGTGTCGTCGTCGACGATCTCCAGGGACTTGTCGAGGAAGAACAGGCCCGCCTCGGCCTCGTACACGTCGAGGCCGACGCCCGTGAAGCGGCCCTCGCGCAGTTCGGCGACGAGGGCCTTGGTGTCGACGAGGCCGCCGCGGCTGGAGTTGATCAGGATCGCGTCGTCCTTCATCGTGCGCAGCGCGGCGGCGCCGACGATGTGCTCGGTGGCGGGCAGCAGCGGTACGTGCAGGCTGATCAGGTCGGCCTCGGCGAACAGCTGCTCCTTCTCGACGTACTTCATGCCGAGCTCGACGCAGTTCGGGTTCTCGGCGACGTCCCAGCCGAGCAGGTTCATGCCGAAGCCGTGGGCGATCCGGGTGAACGCCTCGCCGATCTTGCCGGTGCCGAGGACGCCGACGGTGCGGCCCCGCATGTCGCGGCCGAGGAGTCCGTCGAGGCGGAAGTCGAAGTCGCGGGTGCGGTTGCTGGCGCGGACGATGCGGCGGTTGACCGCCATCGCCAGGGCCCAGGCGAACTCGGCGACCGAGTACGGCGAGTAGTACGAGACCCTGGCGACGGTCAGTCCGAGGCGTTCGGCGACCTCCAGGTCGATGTTGTTGAAGCCGGTGGAGCGCTGGGCGATCATCTGCGTGCCGCCGGCAGCGAGGGTCTGGAGCACGCGGTTGTTGAGGGTCGCGTTCACGCTCGTGGAGATGATCTCGTAGCCCGCCGCGATGGGCGCGGTGTCCTCGTTGAGGAAGACGTCCAGGCAGCGGACGTCGTGGTGGCCCTCGAAGGCCTTCTCGATGAGGGGCTTTTCGTCGGATTGCACGCCAAATGCGAGGATCTCCATGAGCGCGAGTCTAGGCCGACCCGGCCCCTCCGGCAGCCCCGGAACGTCAGCCGAAGAAGACGCCCACCTCCCGGTACAGAGTGGGATCCACCGTCTTCAGGCGGGCCGTCGCCTCGGCGATGGGCACGCGCACGATGTCCGTGCCGCGCAGCGCGACCATCTTGCCCCAGTCCCCGTCCCGCACCGCGTCGATCGCGTGCAGCCCGAACCGGGTGGCCAGCCAGCGGTCGAAGGCCGACGGCGTGCCGCCGCGCTGGACGTGCCCGAGGACCGTGGTGCGGGCCTCCTTCCCGGTCCGCTTCTCGATCTGCTTCGCGAGCCACTCGCCGACGCCGGAGAGCCGGACGTGCCCGAAGGAGTCGAGCGACTCGTCCTTGAGGACCATGTCGCCGTCGCGGGGCATCGCCCCCTCGGCGACCACCACGATCGGTGCGTACGACGCCTTGAAGCGGGAGGTGACCCAGGCGCACACCTGGTCGAGGTCGAAGCGCTGCTCGGGGATGAGGATGACGTTGGCGCCGCCGGCCAGGCCCGAGTGCAGGGCGATCCAGCCCGCGTGCCGGCCCATGACCTCCACCACCAGGACCCGCATGTGCGACTCGGCCGTGGTGTGCAGGCGGTCGATGGCCTCGGTGGCGATGCCGACGGCGGTGTCGAAGCCGAAGGTGTAGTCGGTGGCGGAGAGGTCGTTGTCGATGGTCTTCGGCACGCCGACGGCCCGGATCCCGTACTCGTCGGTGAGGCGTGCCGCGACGCCGAGGGTGTCCTCGCCGCCGATCACGATGAGGGCGTCGACCTCCTGTTTGGCGAGGTTCTCCTTGACGCGGCGGATGCCGTGCTCCGCCTGGAGCGGGTTGGTGCGGGACGAGCCGAGGATGGTGCCGCCGCGGGGCAGGATGCCGCGCACGGCGGGGATGTCGAGACGGACGGTGTCGTTCTCCAGGGGACCGCGCCAGCCGTCCCGGAAGCCGACGAAGTCATAGCCGTACTCCTGCACGCCCTTGCGGACGATGCCCCGGATGACGGCGTTGAGCCCGGGGCAGTCGCCGCCTCCGGTCAGTACTCCGACCCGCATCGCGTAACTCCCTTGTCACGGTGAGCAGTTCGGAAAACTGTCCCGCGCGGAGTCACTCGTCGTCCAGACCCCGCTCTATCGCGTACCGCACGAGCTCCACGCGGTTGTGCAGCTGGAGCTTGCCGAGGGTGTTCTGCACGTGGTTCTGGACGGTGCGGTGCGAGATGACCAGCCGTTCGGCGATCTGCTTGTAGCTGAGGCCCTTGGCGACCAGGCGCAGCACCTCGGTCTCCCGGTCCGTGAGCTCGGGGGCCTTCGGCTCGTCGGCGTCGGCGGCGGCCGCGGGCTCGGAGGCGAGCCGGCGGTACTCGCCGAGGACGAGACCCGCGAGTCCTGGCGTGAACACCGGGTCGCCGACGGCCGTGCGGCCCACCGCGTCGATCAGTTCGGCCGTGGACGCCGACTTGAGGAGGTAGCCGGTCGCGCCCGACTTCACCGCCTCCAGGACGTCGGCGTGCTCGCCGCTCGCGGAGAGGACGAGGACGCGCAGCGCCGGATCGGCGCCGACGAGCTCCTTGCAGACCTGGACCCCGGGCTTGGCCGGCAGGTTCAGGTCGAGGACGAGGACGTCGGGGCCCACGGCCTGGGCGCGGCGCACCGCCTGCTCGCCGTCGCCCGCCGTGGCCACGACGTCGAAGCCGGCCTCGGCCAGGTCGCGGGCGACGGCGTCGCGCCACATCGGATGGTCGTCGACCACCATGACCCTGATCCCGGCCGCGCCGTCCCCCGCATCCGCGGTCTCCTGTGCGTTCATCGCTCCGGACCTGCCTTCCCCCGTGACGTTCATGGTGTTCTCTGCTTCTTCGGTACGTTCAGTTCCACCTCGGTGCCCTGGCCGGGGACCGAGATCAGTTCGGCGGTGCCGCCGATGTCGCGCAGCCGCCCGCGGATGGACTGGGCGACGCCGAGCCGCCCCTCGCCCTCCGCCTGGGCGAGCCGGCCGTCGGGGATGCCGGGCCCGTCGTCCCGCACGGTCACGATCACCGTGTCCGGCTCGTCCTCGACCAGGATCCACGCGTGCGCGTCCGCGCCCGCGTGCCGCCGCACGTTGTCCAGGGCGGCGCTGACCGCGGCGGCCAGCTCCCGGGCCGCGGCGGGCGGCATCAGGACCGGGGCGCCCGGCTCGGCGAAGGTGACCCGGGCACCGGCGTGCCCGGCGAGCAGGGACCGCAGGTCGCGGGGGGCGGCGTCGTCGTCCGGGTGATCGTCTGGGTCGTCAGGGGCGTCGGGATGGTCGAAGGCGCGCACCACCGCGCCCAGGGCCGTGTCCTCGGAGGCCCGGGACGTGGGGGTCAGTCCGCCGGCGACCAGGGTGCGCAGCGCGACCTCCTGCTCGCCCGCCATCCGGCCGAGCTCGGCGGCCTCGCCGCCCAGGGCGGTGCCGCGCCGCTGCACCATGGCGAGGACCTGGAGGACGCTGTCGTGGATGTCGCGGGCGAGCCGCTCCCGCTCGCGCGTGGCGGCCTCGATCTCCAGGGCGCGGGCGAGGGTCCGCTCGGAGGCGCGGGCCACCTCGACGACATAGCCGATCGCTATGCCCGCGATGCACACCAGCAGGACGTTGTGGATGATGCTGCGGCTGATGTCGCCGCGCTGCACGACGTTCGAGACGCCGATGGCCACGGACGCGGTGGCCGCCCAGCGCCAGCCGCCCTTGAGGGCCCAGGCGAGGACGGCGCCCGCCGTCCAGATCGACGGCAGCGTGGAGCCGCCGGTCACGGCCCGGTCGTGGCCCGCGACCGGTGAGAGCAGGATGCCGGCGACGGCGATGGTCAGGTCGGCGGTGAGGAACCGCTTGGTGCACCGGCGGCCGCCCGACACCTGCGGCAGCGTCGCCAGGGTCCACACCGCCAGGACCACGAAGTAGGCGATCCCGACCCAGGGCCGCTCGTACACCTCGTACGCGGAGGCGAAGAGCCCGATCGCGTACACCATCGTGAGCACGCGATAGCCCATGAGGGCGCGCCACAGCGGCTGCTCGACCGACATCCGGACGACCCGCTCGCGCCTGGCTGTGTTCCCCATGTCTCCCCCCGACCCCGGCACGTGAGGAACGACGCGACTAGGAGCCGCCCCGTTCCTTCTCCAGCGCCTTCTGCGTCTCCTTCAGCGCTTCTTTCTGCGCGTCCTTCTCGGCCTTCTCCGCCTTCGCGGCGTCCGCGATCTGCCGCTTCGCGGCGGTCGCGTACATGTCGACGTACTCCTGGCCGGAGAGCTTCATGATCTCGTACATGACCTCGTCGGTCACCGCGCGCAGCACGAACCGGTCGTGCTCCATCCCCTGGTAGCGGGTGAAGTCGAGCGGCTTGCCGATGCGGATGCCGGGGCGCATCAGCTTGGGGAGGACCTTGCCCGGGGGCTGGATCTTCTCCGTGTCGATCATGGCGACGGGGATCACGGGGGCGCCGGTGGCGAGCGCCACGCGGGCCAGGCCGCCGGGCTTGCCGCGGTAGAGGCGGCCGTCGGGCGAGCGCGTGCCCTCGGGGTAGATGCCGAACAGCTCGCCGCGCTCCAGGACCTCGATGCCGCTCTTGATGGCGGCCTCGCCGGCGCCGCGCGAACCCGACCGGTCCACCGGCAGCTGGCCGACGCCCTTGAAGAAGGCGGCCGTGAGCTTGCCCTTCACGCCCGGCGTGGTGAAGTACTCGGCCTTCGCGATGAAGGTGACCTTGCGGTCGAGGACGGCCGGCAGGAAGAACGAGTCCGAGAAGGACAGGTGGTTGCTGGCCAGGATCGCGGGTCCCTCGGCGGGGATGTTCTCGAGCCCCTCCACCCACGGACGGAAGCCGAGCTTCAGCGGCCCTCCGATGGCCACCTTCATTGCGCCGTAGATCAACCCACTGCCTTCCCTCGTGCCCGGACCCTCGTACCCGTATCAGTCCGAGGATCAGACCTTAACCCGCGGCGCCGCTCAGGGGCCCGATGACCCTGGTCGGTGTCAGTCCGGTCGCGTACCGTGAAGTTCTCGTCCCGATGCCTGATGCCCCTCTCTCCACCCCTACCTTCACGAACAGGAGACCGATGGTGCCGGTCCTTCCTGGAGCCGAGCCGTACCGCCACGAAGGCGGCGAGGTCGGTGTCCTCCTCTGTCACGGCTTCACCGGATCCCCCCAGTCGCTGCGGCCCTGGGCGGAGT
This sequence comes from Streptomyces sp. KL116D, assembly GCF_030766975.1. Lineage (NCBI taxonomy): Bacteria > Bacillati > Actinomycetota > Actinomycetes > Kitasatosporales > Streptomycetaceae > Streptomyces > Streptomyces sp. KL116D. Next base: position 84,612 of record NZ_JASERH010000087.1, read on the forward strand.
ATCTGGCCGAGCGCGGCCTGACCGTCTCGCTCCCGCTGCTGCCCGGCCACGGCACCCGCTGGGAGGACATGGCGGTCACCGCCTGGCAGGACTGGTACGCGGAGGTGGACCGCGCCCTGAGCGAGCTGACGGAGCGCTGCTCGCAGGTCTTCGTCTTCGGTCTGTCCATGGGCGGCGCCCTCGCGCTGCGCCTGGCGGCCCGGCACGGCGACCGGATCACGGGCCTCGTCCTGGTCAACCCGGGGAACAAGGTGCACGGCCTGTCCGCGTACGCGCTCCCGGTCGCCCGGCACCTCGTCCGCACCGTCAAGGGGATCGCCAGCGACATCGCCAAGGAGGGCGCGGTCGAGGTCGGCTACGACCGGGTGCCGCTGCACTCGGCGCACCAGCTGCGCACGTTCTTCCGGCTCGTCGACCGGGAACTGCCGCAGGTGACCCAGCCGTTGATGGTGCTGCACAGCGTCCAGGACCACGTGGTGCCGCCCGCCGACTCGGCCCGGGTGCTCGGCCGCGTGTCGTCCACGGACGTCACGGAGATCCTGCTGGAACAGAGCTACCACGTCGCGACGTTGGACCTGGACGCGGACCGGATCTTCGACGAGAGCTACGCGTTCGTCGACCGGCTCGCCCCCGGTGCAGGCAAGATTCCCAGCGAGGGCGTGACAAGCCCCGGCGAGGGCGCGGAAGGGACGGCCAGCGGTGGCTGAGCAGGAGCGGAGCGGGCCCGAGAGGCCCGAGAGCCCGGACGGCGGCGAGAGCCGGGAGCCCCAGCTGCCCGGCGGCGAGCAGCCGCAGGAGAGCGAGGAGCACGATCCCCTGCTGCCCGCCGACGAGGACGCCGCCTGGGCGCAGATCGTCGCCGGGTACGGGGAGGAGCCGCCGGACCCGCCGGGCGCGAAGCCGTTCAAGTCGGTGGAGGACCTGGCCCTGCTCGACCCGGAGACCAATCCGACGCCGGACCGCGACGAGCCCCCGCAGCAGGAGCCCCGGAGCCCGCTCGGCTCCTCGGTCTCCTTCGCGCCCGGTGTCGCCGCCACGCCCGGCCCGCGTGACTACAGCGCGCCGGAGGCGTCCGACGACGACCTGGACGAGGACGACGAGGGCCACTTCGTCCCGCCGGAGCCGCCGCCGCTCCCGGAGGCGGACGTCACGGCCAAGTTCGCCTGGCTGGCCGTGATCGGCGGCCCGGTGCTGCTGCTCCTGTCGGTGCTGCTCGGCTGGGACATGACGTGGTGGCTGGCGACGCTCTGCATCGGCGGCTTCCTCGGCGGCTTCGCCACGCTGATCGCGCGGATGCGGCCGAGCGACGAGGAGGACGACGACCCGGGACGCGGCGCCGTGGTCTGAGCCCGACCCGTACGTCCCGAGGGCCCGCCGGATCCGCTCCGGCGGGCCCTCGGCGTGTGCGGAGGGAACTCGTTCGCGGGCTGCGGCGAAGTACCTGTGAACACCAGCCCACGCCCTCGAGGCGTTCACACGGACGAGAGGAGCCCCGATGACCGTCGGCCCCCGGGTACCCGATGAGGACAGCGACGCCCGGTCGATCGCGCGGTCGCGGGACGAGCCCGAACAGTTCGCCGCGCTCTTCGACCGGTACGCCGACGCCGTGCACCACTACGCGGCGCGGCGGCTCGGTCCCGAGGCGGCGGAGGATCTGACGGCGGAGACCTTCACCACCGCCTTCCGGCAGCGCCACCGCTACGACCTGACCAGGCCCGACGCCCGCCCCTGGCTCTTCGGGATCGCCACCAACCTCGTCGGCCGGCACCGCAGGGCGGAGGCGCGCCGCTTCAAGGCGCTGTCCCGCATCCCGGAGCCGGTCGAGCACGAGGAGCCGGTGGCCGATCGCGCGGTGGCCAGGGCCGGGGCGCACGGGCTGCGCCGGGACCTGGCGGCCGCCCTCGCCGGGCTTCCGGCGCGGCAGCGGGACGTGCTGCTCCTGGTGGCCTGGGCCGACCTCGGGTACGAGGAGGCGGCGCAGGCGCTCGGGGTGCCGGTCGGCACCGTCAGATCACGGCTGCACCGGGCTCGCAGCACATTGCGCGAGGCACTGGGTGGTACCGATCCGACCGCTCCGACCGCCCTCCGGGAGGCACACGCCCATGACTGACACCGACCGCGAACTCGACCCCGCCCTGCGGGAGCTGAGCGACTGGGCGGGCGACGCCCCGCCGCTGTCCCCCGCCGCCCGCCACCGGGCCCGCACCCGTCTGCTCTCCGCGATGGAGGGCCGCCGCCCGCTGTGGCGTCGCCCCGGCCTGCGGATCGCGGTGTCGGGCCTGGCCACCGCGGCGGTCGCCGCGACCGTCCTGGTGGCGGTGCGTACCGATGACGGCTCGACCACGGCCCACCCCGGCACGGTGCGTCCGGTGACGGCCCGCACGGTGCTCGCCGGGGCGGCCGCCTACGAGCGCAAGCACCCGCGAACGGTTCCGTCGCCGCCGCGCGACGACCAGTTCATCTACACGAAGGAGATCATCAAGGAGACGAACCGGGCGACGGGCGAGACCAAGTCGTACGTCGACGAGACCTGGCGTTCCGTGGACAACACGCGGCCCTCGTGGGTGATGGAGATCGGCAAGGGCTGGTGGTCCAAGCCGTACAAGAAGCGACCCGGTGACCACGTCGAGTCCGTGTCCGTCTGGCCTCCGCAGGACTGGTCCCGTCTGGAGAAGCTGCCCACCGATCCGGAGCGGCTGATCCTCTCGCTGCTCCACAAGTCCGGCCCGAACGACAGGAACGACTCGATCGACGAGGTCAGGGACGACGAGTGGTGGGATGTCGAGTTCAGCCTCGCCGGGCTCCTCAAGCTCGTCCCGGTGATGCCGGACGGCCTGCGCGCGGCGGCCTACGAGGCGCTCGGCATGGTCCCGGGAGTGAAAGCGGTGCCGAACCAGAAGGACGCCAAGGGCCGCACGGGCGTGGCCATCACGTACGACGACCCGAACCGGCCCGGCAGGGGCGGCTTCGGTACGTACATGATCTTCGACCCGAAGACCTACGAGTTCCTCGGCTTCCGCGACATCCGCACCTCCGGTGACGGCGTGCGGAAGAAGATCTACACCCAGCTCTCCTACCTGGACAGCTGGGCGATCACCGACCGGGCGAAGCAGCGCCCCTAGGCGGCGGGCAGACGGAGGGCGGCCAGGACCGGAAGGTGGTCCGTGGCCGCCCTCAACTCGTCCTCGTCGAGGAAGCCGGGGACCCCGCAGCCGAGCACCTCGATGCCCTCGGTGGCGAGGATCGCGTCGATCCGCTGGTGCGGGTCGGCGGGCGTCGACGTGTACTCACGGCCCCAGGGCGCCACCGCCCAGCAGTCGTTGAGCGCCTTGGCGAGCCGCCGGAAGGTGCGCCCGTCGGGCCGCTCGTTGAGGTCGCCGCCCACGACGGCGAGCGGCACCCCCGAGGCCCGGAAGGCCTCGACCCGGTCGAGGAGCATGCCGCCCTGCGCGTACCGCTCGTCCTTCTGCAGGCTCAGATGACAGCTGACGACGCCCAGTCTGGGGCCCTGTGCGCCGCCGAACCGGACGACGGCGGTGGCGAAGCCGCGCCGGTGCAGTCCGGGGGTGAGCGGCAGCAGGACGTCCTCGGTCCGCTCGACGGTCGCCCGCAGGGAGCACAGCAGCGCGGGTCCGGCCGCGCTGCCGCCGCCGGAGAGGATCACCAGGTCGGCGGCGCGGGCGAGCCGGGCGAGCTGCTTGCGCCAGCGGAAGAACCGGGGCGCCTCCTGGATCAGTACGAGGTCGGGCGCGCAGGCCTTCATCACCCGGGCGAGCGCGACGGGGCTGTCGCGCATCGAGCGGATGTTGTAGCTGAGGACGCGGATGACGGCCGAACCGTCGGATTCGGTACGGGAGTTGGGGAGTTCGGTGAGCGAGCCGGAGTCCATGACGATCAAGATACGCCGGTGCCCGCCGCCCCCGAGGGGAACGACGGGCACCGTCACGCGTCCGGGTCTCACATGACCGGGTCGGGCTCCCGCGCCAGGTCGGCGGCGCCGACCATGCCCGCCTTGTTGCCCAGCTGGGCCGCGATGACGTCGGCGACCGGCCGCCAGTTCCCGCCGACCAGCCAGCGCTTGTACGACTTGCGGATCGGGTCGAGCACCAGCTCGCCCTCGTCCGACAGACCGCCGCCGACGATGAAGGCGGAGGGGTCGAAGAGCGAGGCCAGGTCGGCCAGACCGGCGCCGGCCCAACGGGCCAGCTCACGGTACGAGTCGACGGCCACGGCGTCGCCCTCGCGGGCGGCGCTGGAGATGTGCTTGCCCTCGATGCCGTCCGGGGTGCCGTCGCCGAGCGACAGCAGGTACTCGGCGTTCTCGGGCGTGGCGTTGGCGCGCTGCTTCGCGTACCGCACCAGCGCACGCCCGGAGGCGTACTGCTCCCAGCAGCCCTGCGAGCCGCAGCCGCACAGCAGGCCGTCCGGCACCATGCGGATGTGGCCGAACTCGGCGGCGACGCCGAAGTGACCGCGGCGCAGCTTGTTGCCGATGATGATGCCGCCGCCGAGGCCGGTGCCGAGCGTGATGCAGATGACGTTGCGGTGGCCCTTGCCCGCGCCGAACTTGTACTCGCCCCAGGCCGCCGCGTTCGCGTCGTTCTCGACGACGACCGGCAGACCGACGCGCGCCTCGACCTTCTCCTTCAGCGGCTCCTGGCGCCAGTCGATGTTGGGCGCGAAGTACACGGTGGAGCGCTGGCGGTTGACGTAACCGGCCGCACCGATGCCCACACCGACGATCTCGTGCCCGGCCCTGGCGCCCTCGACGGCGGAAGCGATCGCGTCCACGATGCCTTCGGGCGTGGAAGGCGTCGGCACCTTGAACGTCGAGAGGATGTTGCCTTCCTCGTCGACCACGCCGGCCGCGATCTTCGTGCCGCCGATATCGACGCCGATGGTGAGTCCCATGAATCCCTCAGTTCGGTCGAGCCCCGCTACGGCCCACCGTACCTGAGCGCTCTTCAGTCCAGGTCGATGTGCTCCCCGCCGGGGCCTTCGTCCTTGGGGTTCGTGGAGCCTTCGGCGTCCTTGGCGTCGCCGGTGGCCGTGGGTTCCGTGGAGCGCTGGGTCCAGCGGCGCTCCTGGCCCTCGACGGCCGACCGGTAGGCGGCGAGCAGCTCGGAGCCCGCGGCGGCGAGGTGGTCGAAGACGTCGGAGTTGCGCTCGATGACGGGCTCGACGACGGACCTGGCCTGCCGGACGACCTGCTTGGCGACCTGCTCGGCGGTGCCCTGCGCGACGGCGCCCAGGAACGGGGCCTGGACGGACGAGAGCTTCTCGGTGACGGCGTCGACGAGCCTGCGCAGCTCCTCGGCGGCCGAGCCGGGCGGCGCCCCGTGCTCGGCACGGCGGCGGGCCTGCTCCGCCGCGAGATCCTCGGCGCACGCCTTCTCCCAGGCGTCGGCGTCGACGTGGGGGGCGGGCTGCTCGGTGGCGTCGCTCATGGCGGCTGACTCCTGCGGAGAGCTGAAGAGATGCTGAAGCAGTGACGACTTCGACGTTACCCGAACGGGTGCACCGGCTTCACCGGGTCTGCGGCCACAGATCCGGATCCGGGGCGAACCGGACGCACAGCTCACCGTCGACGAGTCCGGCCCCGGCCACCGTGCAGCGGCGGGGCGCGGAGGGCAGCGGGACGATGCGGCGGAACGGTCCGGCGCCGACGACCAGCTCGTCGCCCCGCCGGATCAGCGTCAGCTCCTCGCGCACGGCGCCGGGCAGCGGTATCCGCCAGACCAGCACGCCGTCGGTCCCGAGCCGGTCCTCCACGGGCCAGGCCGCCGGTCCGGCCACGGTGCCGGGCAGCGGGACGTCGAGGTCGGCGGCGCGGGCGTCCCGGCCGAGGTGGGCGATCTCGTACGCGCCCGGCTCCCATCCGGCGATCACCTTGCGCTGCCGGGCGGCGGCGTCGGCGAGCCACGGGTCGGTGGAGCCGTCGGGCAGGACGCGGTTGGCGAGCACCGCTTCGAGGCGCAGGCCGTGCAGGGCGAGGCCGGTGCGGGTGGTGCGCAGCGTCTCGGCGGCGGCCAGGGTGGGTTCGGCGACGAAGCGTACGAGGGTGCTGTCGGCGTCGATCACGGCCTGGGCGGTGGCGAGTTCGGCGTCCCAGCGGGCCGCGGTCTCGTAGAGCCACTCCGCGGGCATCGGCACCCCGGCGAGGCGGCCGAGGACGGGGCGCAGCGCGCGGGCGGCCTGCCGCTCGGCGGGCAGCAGGCGGCGCAGGTAGCGGCGCAGCTGCTCGGGCAGGGCGAGGACCGAGACGGCTCGCGGGGCGGGCGGCAGGTCGACGACGACCAGGTCGTAGCGGTCGTCGGGGGCGTCCCGCAGGGCCCGCAGCAGCGCGAGTTCCTCGCTGCCGGGCAGCGGGGTGAGTTCGTCGGCGTCGAGCCGGGCGGCGCCCAGCAGGTCGAGCGCGGAACCGGCCCGCTCCTGCAGGGCGACGAGGTCGTCGCGGAAGTCGTCGGCAGGGGCGAGCCGGGTGACGGTGACGCCGGGGAGGTCCTCCACGGCGTCACCGGTGACGAGGCGGGTGCGCAGGCCCTGCCGGGCCGCCTTCAGGGCCATGGCCGAGGCGACGGTCGTTCGGCCGGAGCCGCCGGGGCCGGTGATGAGAAGGGTGCGCATGGAACGTGAGGCTACTGTGCCCGCGCCACGGGGCTCCGGCCCGGACCCCGCTCCGCAGTCGCCGGAGGGGCTTGAAAAACGTCTACTTGCCCGACTCGACGCGCTTCTTCAGGCCGGCCAGCGCCCGGTCGATGATGACCTTCTCCGCCTTGCGCTTGATCATCCCGAGCATGGGGATCTTCACGTCGACGGTGAGGGAGTACGTGACCTCCGTGCCGGCGCCGGCCGGCTTCAGCACGTACGAGCCGTCGAGCGAGCGCAGCATCTGCGACTTCACGAGCGTCCAGGACAACTCGTTCTCGCCCGCCCACGTGTACTGGAGGGTCTGGTCGTCCTTGATCGCGCCGGCGTCCATGACGAGGCGGACCTGCTCGGCGCGGCCGGAGTCGTCGGTCGCGAGCACCTCGGCCTCCTTCACCTCGCCCGTCCAGTCCGGGTAGCGGGCGAAGTCGGCGATCACGCCCATGACATCGGCCGGTGCCGCCTCGATCGTGATGCTCGAGCTGGTGTGTTCCGCCATCGCCGTGGCTCCTCCAGATGCGGTCCGCCGTGCGTACGTGTGTGTCGCGTGAAGGCTATCGCGCATGGGCGTCCCCGCCGTCACCACTCCAGGGCCCAGGGCCTTCCCGCGCTCGCGAAGTGGCCGACGTTGACGCACTCGGTGGCGCCGATCCGCATGCGCCGGGCGAGCGGCTGGTGGACGTGGCCGAAGAGCGAATAGCGGGGCCTGGTGCGGCGGATGACGTCGAGCAGCGCGCGGCTGCCGCGCTCGAAGCGCCGCGCGACGGTGTCGTAGACCAGGTCGGGCACTTCCGGCGGGATGTGGGTGCAGAGCACGTCCACCTCGCCCACGGCCTCGATCTTCGCGGCGTACTCCTCGTCGTCGATCTCGTACGGGGTCCGCATCGGGGTGCGCAGCCCGCCGCCGACGAACCCGAAGACCCAGCCCCCTATCTCCACGCGCTGTCCGTCGAGCACGGTCGTGCCCGGGCTCGCGTACTCGCTCCACAGCTGGGGCATGTCGACGTTGCCGTAGGTGGCGTACGTAGGACTGGGGAACGCGGCGAACAGCTCGGCGTACTGCTTGCGCACCGCTTTCTCGATGGCCGGGCCGCGGTCGACCCCGGCCCAGAGCTGGGCACCGAAGGCGCGGGCCTCCTCGAAGCGGCGGGCGGTGCGGAGCTCCACGAGACGCGAGGCGTTCGCAGAACCGAACAGATCGGGAAAAATGCCGCGCGAGTGATTGGCGTAGTCGAGAAAGAGGACCAGGTCACCGAGGCAGAGCAGGGCGTCGGCGCCGTCTCCGGCTCGTGCGAGGTCGGTGGAGTTTCCGTGCACATCGCTGACTACGTGTACGCGCATGCGATCACCCTAGGACGATGGGTCGAAGGTGGGTAGAGGCCGCCGGACCTGCGGTTACTTCCTAGTCGGGAAGCACGTGGACTACTGTGCGCACAGCACCGCCATGTCGTGTGACGCAGCGAACATCTGGCCTGGACCCCCTACCGAAAGACCAGTACTGGTGGGTAACGTCCGGGCAGTCCAGTCGTGCTCAGTTCAAATACCTGAGTATCTGAGCTCCGAGCACCTGCCCGATCTTGGACCGCACCGACGCAGCACACAGAGTCGTGGCGCCGGCGCCCTATGAGGAGCAGCAGTCTTGCGCGAGTTCAGCCTTCCGGCTTTGTACGAGGTCCCTGCGGACGGCAACCTGACCGACATCGTCCGCAGAAACGCCGCGCAGCATCCGGACGTCGCCGTCATCGGCCGCAAGGTCGACGGCACCTGGCAGGACGTCACGTCCGTCCGGTTCCTGGCCGAGGTGCAGTCCGCGGCGAAGGGTCTGATCGCCTCCGGCGTGCAGCCGGGCGACCGGGTCGGCCTGATGTCGCGCACGCGGTACGAGTGGACGCTGCTCGACTTCGCGATCTGGAGTGCGGGCGCGGTCACCGTCCCGGTCTACGAGACCAGCTCGGCGGAGCAGATCCAGTGGATCCTCGGCGACTCCGGCGCCGTCGCGATCCTCGTCGAGTCGGACGCGCACGCCGCGGCCGTCGCCTCCGTGCGCGACCACCTGCCCGCCCTGAAGCACGTCTGGCAGATCGACGCGGGCGGTGTGGAGGAGCTGAACCGCTCCGGCGCCGAGGTCTCCGACGCGACGGTCGACGAGCGCAGCGCGGCGGCGAAGGCCGACGACCCGGCCACGATCGTCTACACGTCCGGCACGACGGGCCGCCCCAAGGGCTGCGTCCTCACGCACCGCAGCTTCTTCGCGGAGTGCGGCAACGTCGTCGAGCGGCTGAAGCCCCTGTTCCGTACGGGCGAGTGCTCGGTCCTCCTCTTCCTGCCGGTGGCCCACGTCTTCGGCCGCCTGGTCGAGGTGGCCTCCCTGATGGCCCCGATCAAGCTGGGCCACGCCCCGGACATCAAGAACCTCACGGACGAACTGGCCGCGTTCCGGCCCACGTTGATCCTGGGTGTCCCGCGCGTCTTCGAGAAGGTCTACAACTCGGCCCGGGCCAAGGCGCAGGCCGACGGCAAGGGCAAGATCTTCGACAAGGCGGCGGACACGGCGATCGAGTACAGCCGCGCCCTGGACACCCCGAAGGGCCCCTCGCTGGCCCTGAAGCTCAAGTACAAGACGTTCGACAAGCTGGTCTACAGCAAGCTGCGGGCCGTGCTCGGCGGGCGCGGCGAGTACGCGATCTCCGGCGGCGCGCCGCTGGGCGAGCGCCTCGGCCACTTCTTCCGCGGCATCGGCTTCACGGTCCTGGAGGGCTACGGCCTCACCGAGTCCTGCGCGGCCACCGCCTTCAACCCGTGGGACCGCCAGAAGATCGGCACGGTCGGCCAGCCGCTGCCCGGCTCGGTCGTCCGGATCGCCGACGACGGCGAGGTCCTGCTGCACGGCGAGCACCTGTTCACCGGCTACTGGAACAACCAGGGCGCCACGGAGGAGGCCCTGGCCGACGGCTGGTTCCACACGGGTGACATCGGCACGCTCGACGAGGACGGCTACCTGCGGATCACCGGCCGCAAGAAGGAGATCATCGTGACGGCGGGCGGCAAGAACGTCGCCCCGGCCGTCATCGAGGACCGGATCCGTGCGCACGCGCTGGTCGCCGAGTGCATGGTGGTCGGTGACGGCCGCCCGTTCGTCGGCGCCCTGGTCACCATCGACGAGGAGTTCCTCGGCAAGTGGGCCACGGACCACGGCAAGCCGGCCGACGCGACGGTCGCGTCGCTGGCGGGCGACGCGGATCTGCTGGCCGCGATCCAGTCGGCCGTGGACGACGGCAACGCGGCGGTCTCCAAGGCGGAGTCGGTCCGCAAGTTCCGGATCCTGGGCACCCAGTTCACCGAGGACTCGGGTCACCTGACGCCGTCGCTGAAGCTGAAGCGGAACGTGGTGGCGAAGGACTACGCGGACGAGATCGAGGCGATCTACCGCGGGTGACCGGGTGACATCCGCCGCGGCGAGGCACGTCGCGGCGGGCGCCCGCTCACCGTAGGACTTGCTCGTCGCCAGGCGTCCGCGGCTCTCGTCGTGGTTGCTCGCGCAGTTCCCCGCGCCCCTGAAGCAAGCGGCTCCGCCGCAGCCCCAGGGGCGCCCCATGAGATGGCGCACGCAGTGCGCATCTCAGGGGCGCGGGGAACTGCGCGAGAAGCCCCACCGGCCCGCACCCGCGCACAACCCGACACCCGGCAGAAGCGGAAGCGCTAGAGCAGCTCCCGCAACCGCTCCGCCAACAGATCCCACCGCCACCGCTCCTCCACCCACGCGCGGCCACGCTCCCCCATCCGCCGCCGCAACTCCGGATCCAGCAGCAACGCGACGACCCGGTCCGCCGCATCCTCCACGGACCCGCCCCGCACGACCCACCCGGTCTCCCCGTCGAGCACCGCGTCCGGCGCCCCACCGGAATCACCGGCCACGACCGGCAGCCCGGTCGCGGACGCCTCCAGGTAGACGATGCCGAGCCCCTCCACGTCGAGCCCGCCGCGCCGCGTCCGGCACGGCATCGCGAACACGTCCCCCGCCCCGTAGTGCGCGGGCAGCTCCGCCCACGGCACGGCCCCGGTGAAGCGCACGGAGTCCGCGACCCCGGTCTCCACGGCCAGCTTGCGCAGCTCCTTCTCGTACGGCCCGCCGCCCACCACGAGCAGCACCGCGTCCGGCACCGCCGCCAGGATCCGCGGCATCGCCAGGATCAGCGTGTCCTGGCCCTTGCGCGGCACGAGCCGCGAGACGCAGACGACCACCGGCCGCTCCGAGAGCCCGAGCCGCGCCCGGGCCAGGTCGCCGCCCGACCCGGGGTGGAACGTCTTCTCGTCGACCCCCGGCGGGAGTTGGGCCATGCGCTCCGCCGCGGCGGGCGTCAGCGCCGCCGCGATCCGGGAGCGCGTGTACTCGCCCAGGTACGTGATGGTGTCGGTCGACTCGCCGATCCGGCGCAGCAGTTGGCGGGAGGCGGGCAGCTGCGCCCACCCCGCCTCGTGTCCGTGCGTCGTCGCGACGATCCGCCGGGCGCCCGCCTTGCGCAGCGCGCCCCCCATCAGCCCCAGCGGGGCGGCCGCCCCGAACCACACCGACGTACAGCCGTGCTCCTTCAGGAGGCCCACCGCGCGCCGGGTCACGCGCGGTGTCGGCAGCAGCATCGTCGTACGGTCGCGTACGACCGTGAACGGCTGCTCGGCGTCGAAGGCGGCGGTCGCCTCGATGCCCTCCTTGCTCCGCTTCCACGTGGACGCGTAGACGACGAGCCGCTCGGGGTCCAGGCGCAGCGCCATGTTGTGCAGGAACGCCTGGATGCCACCGGGGCGGGGCGGAAAGTCGTTCGTGACGAGCAGGGTCTTCGGTGTCGTGTGCATCGCCGCAGACAGTACCGAACCGACTCCCCGGAACGCGCCACGCCGCTTGGCTCCATGGCCACCGCACAGTACTCCCAGGCATGATGGCTCGAATGAAGACGCGAAATCCCGCAGCGCTCCTGATCACCTGGGCCCTGACCAGGACCCTGCTCCTGCTGTGCGTCTTCCGGGTCGTCGTGGTCCCGGGCCCCGACGTGACCAGCGACGTGTCCGTGATCTACCACGGCTGGTTCGACGTGCTGCGCACCGGAACGTTCCCTCTGGACGACGTGACGTGGCAGTACCCGCCGGCCGCCGCGGTCGCGATCCTCTCCCCCGTGCTGCTGCCGTTCCTGTCGTACGCGCACGCGTTCTTCCTGCTGGCCTTCCTCGCCGACGCCGCCGTCTTCCTGATGCTGCTGTACGTCGCCGACCGGCAGCACAAGTCGCGGCGCGGCGTGTGGGTCTGGGTGGCCGGACTGCCGCTGCTGGGGCAGACGGTGTACGCCCGCTACGACGTGATGGTCACCGCCGTCGCGGTCGCCGCGCTGCTCGCCGCCGCCCGGCATCCGAGGGCGGCGGGCGTGCTGGCCGCGATCGGCGCGATGCTCAAGGTGTGGCCGGCGCTGCTGCTCGTCGGGATGCGGCGGGGCCGGGCCACCCGGGAGTCGTGGGGCGCGGCGGCGCTGACGGCCGGCGGGCTCCTGGTCGCCTTCACGATCGCGATGCCGGGCGCCATGGCCTTCCTGACGTTCCAGAAGGACCGGGGCACGGAGGTCGAGTCCCTTGGGTCGCTGGTCTTCCACGTGGCGCGGCAGTTCGGCTGGTCGGGCACGGTGCAGCTGAACTACGGCTCGGTCGAGTTCCTCGGTCCGTACGTCGACCTGGTCAGCGCCCTCGCGCAGGGGCTCACGGCGCTGGCGTTCGGCTGGCTGGTGCTGTGGCGGCTCAGGGCGCGCGCCTGGGGGGCCGGCACGCCGGCCGACGCGGCGCTGACGGCGGTGCTGCTGTTCACGACGACGAGCCGGGTGATCAGTCCGCAGTACATGCTGTGGCTGGTCGGGCTCGCCGCCGTGTGCCTGCTGTTCCGGGAGAGCCGGATGACGCTGCCGGTGTGGCTGGTGCTCGCGGCGACGTTCGTGACGTTCCTGGAGTTCCCCGTCTGGTTCTCGCACGTCGTCGCCAGCGACTGGCTCGGTGTGACGCTGCTCCTGGTGCGCAACGGCCTGCTGGTCGTGGCGACGCTGAGCGCCTGCCGCCGGCTGTGGCGGGCGACGGTGACCGAGCCGCGGCGCGCGGAGCGCACCCCGGTGCCCCCTCAGGCGGCCCGTGACCAGTCGGTGGGCGCCGCTTCCTGAGCGGCCGCCCGCCGGGCCATGACCAGCAGGCATCCGCACTGCACGGCCATCGCCGCCCCCATCGCCGCGCACACCCCGGCGAGCCCCCAGAGCCCGGACAGCCAAGCGGCGCACGGGAGTTGGAGGAGCGTCCCGAGCAGTGTCACCCGCAGCACCTTCGGCGCTCCCCCGCTGCCCTCGAAGACGCCGCCCAGCGCGATGAACCCGGCCAGGAGCACCAGGTAGGGGCCGACGCAGCGCAGGAACAGGGCGCCCTCCACGGTCACCTCGTGCGGCGCCCCGAACGCCCGCATCAGCCACGGCGCGAGCGCCAGGAACAGCAGGGCGGCCACCAGTCCCACGGCCCCCGACACCACGACCGCCTGCCGGCCGACGGCGCCGCGCTCGTCGTGGCCCGCGCCCCGCCGGTGGGCGGTGTGGATGGAGGCGGCCTGGCGCACCGCGTAGAACGCCATCGTCGCGACGTAGAGGATCTTGTACGCGACGGCGTACGCGGCGACGGCCGTCACCCCGAGCCTGGCCACCACCGCGACGAGCACCAGCGCACCCGTCTGCCGCACCGTGAAGTCGGCGGCCATGGGCAGCCCGGTGCGCGCCACGGCCCAGGGGCTCCCCACCCCGGCCGCGCCGTGCAGCAGCGGGTCGCGCCGCAGCACCCGGAGCCCCGCCGCGAGCGCGACGAGCCGGGCCGCCACGGTCGAGACGGCCGCGCCCACCACCCCGTACCCCTGGATGAGCAGCGGGTCCAGGACGAGGATCAGGCCGTTCGTGAGGAGGGCGAGCCGCATCGGGGTGCGGGTGTCGCCCGCGCCCTTGAGGATGCCGTCGACGAGCTGCTGCGCGTAGAAGACGGCCATGCCCGGCAGGGAGACGCCGAAGTACGCGACGGCGAGCCGCACCGCGCCGCCGCCGTCCCCGAGCGCGAGCCGTGCGACGTCCTCGCGCAGCAGCCAGCCGCCGCCCGCGACGACGGGCACGAGCAGGGCGCACAGCCCCACGCCGCCGCGCACCGCGGCCCGCAGCGCGCCGGGGTCCTGCGCGCCCCTGGCGTGCGCGACCAGGACCGTCGTGCCGGAGCCGAAGACCAGGGCGACGCCGAGCAGCACGTTCTCGACGTTCGTCGCGACGGCGACCGCGGCGACGGCCTCCCCGCCGAGCCGGGCCACCCAGAGGGTGTTGATGATCCCTGCCGCCACGTTGGCGAGCAGCGAGAAGTACACGGGCCGCGCGAGCTCGACGAGTGTCCTGCGGTGTTCGACGGCCTCCACGGCCACCATCCCTTCCCCTGCCGGTACCTCGATTCGAGGTACCGGATACCTCGAAAAGAGGTAGCATGCCGTGACCGGCCACCGCAACCACTCCGGAGCGCCCATGCTGGAGCTGCCGATCCTCGGCTTTCTCTACGAACAGCCGCTGCACGGCTACGAGTTGAAGGAGCGCATCAAGTCCCTGAGCGGACACGTCCGCCCGGTCAGCGACGGCGCGCTCTATCCGGCGATCACCCGGCTCGTGAAGGCGGGCCGGCTCGACGAGCACACGGCCCCCGGCTCGGGCGCCGCCCCCCGCCGCGTCCTGACCCTCACGGACGCGGGCCGCACCGCCCTGCTCGACCACCTCCGCACGCCGAAGGACATCGAGATCACGGACCAGGTGCGCTTCAACACGCTGCTCGCGTTCCTGCGCCACCTCACCGACCCGGCCGAGCAGGCCGCGGTGCTCCGCCGCCGCCTCGACTTCCTGGAGACCCCGGCGAGCTTCTTCTACGACGAGGAGGGCAGGCCGGTGCGCGCGGAGGAGCCCGACGACCTGTTCCGGCAGGGGATGCTGCGGGTGGCGCGGGCGACGGGGAAGGCGGAGCGGGCGTGGCTGCGGGAGGCCATCACGCAGTTGGGGGCGTGAGCGTCAGCCCAGCTCGGAGCGCACGTACTCCCGCCAGCGCGCCACGAAGTCCTTCTCCTCGACGCCGAGCACGCTCGCCAGCGCCCCCTCCACGGCGCCGGCCCGCTGCCGGTGCCCGCCGACCGCCCGGTAGAAGGCCTTGAGCTTCTCCTCGCCCCACCGGTCCGCGATCATCCGGCAGGCCATCCAGCCGGACTCGTAGGCGCGGGCGAGCTCGGCCGCGTCACCGCTGAACCCGAAGGCGGCGTCGTCCGGGAGTTCGGCGGGCGCGCCGCCGTCCCGCACGGCCCGCTGGAGTTCGGGCGCCGCCTGCCCCGCCGTGCGCCCGGTGCCGCGGTAGCCCACCCAGTCCGCGTACCCCTCCGACAGCCACAGCGGCGTCGCCGCCGAGGTCACGGCGCGGGTGGCCACGTGCGTGGTCTCGTGGGTGAGGACGACCTGCTTGCCGAAGGTGCCGAGCACGCCGTACGCCTCGGGGTTGAGGATCACCCGGTCCGCCGGGGCCGTGCGCGAGCCGCCCGCCTCACCCGTCGTGACGGCCGCGATCCCCTGATAGCCGGAGGCGGGCGCCCCCAGCAACTCCCCCATGCCGTCCAGCGACTCGGGCACGAGCACGACGACGCCGCGGGCCCAGTCCGAGCCCCAGGCGTCCACGACGGCGGGCACCGCGTCGTCGGCGATCCGCGCGTACGACCGCAGCACGGACCGCTGCTGCCCCACCCCGAGCACCAGGCTGTGGTCTCCCTGCACGGCGGTCACCCTGCCCTGCTCCCACAGCTGCCGCCCCGACTTCTTCACCGGCTCGTCCTCGACGACGCGCCAGCGGCCGTCCTTGCGTTCGAGCGTCAGCCTGCGGGCGGCGACGACGGGCGCCCCGTCGTACCCGTCGACGCGATAGCGCAGTTCGGCCTCCGCCCCGATCCGGGAGCCACTGCCGTCAAGGCGCGTGAGCGCGTACGCCCACGACTTCAGCGGGACCTCGGCCAGGTCGGAGAGCAGATACGGGTCGGCGCCGCCGGTCGCCCGGTACGCGCCGGCGTCGCCGTCCAGGACCGCGTCCGCCCGCCGGTCGAGCACCCGCTGCACGGCGGCCGTGCGGGAGTCGACCGGCGTCTCGGCGCCGCGCTCGCACCCGGAAAGCCCGACGAGCAGGGCGACCGGCACCACGAAGGAGCCCGCCCTGCTCATCGCACGCCGTCGACCAGCCATCTTTCCGATCGTACGGCGTATCCCCGCGGGGAGCCTCAGACCCGGGTCACGGATGAGACGGGCATCATGCCGACCGGGTCGTAGCGCACCGGCGCGCCCGGGTACGGCGCGTGGATCACCTGGCCGTTGCCCGCGTAGATGCCGATGTGGTGGGCGTCCGAGCCGTACGCGACGAGATCGCCCGGCTGCGCCTGCGACAGGGAGACCTGGCGGCCCGCGTACCGCTGGGCCTGCGAGGTGCGCGGCAGACCGACCCCGGCCTGCCCGTACGACCACTGCATCAGGCCCGAACAGTCGAACCCGGACGGCCCGTTGGCGCCCCAGACGTACGGCTTGCCGAGCGCCGACTGGGCGGCGGCGAGGGCCGCGGCGGCGCGGTCCGACGAGGCGGCGCCCGCCCCGGACAGATCAGGGCGGTCCCCGCCGCGCGAGGCCCGGTCGTAGGCCGCGCGATCGGCGCTGGGCAGCGAGTTGAGCAGCCTGCGTGCCTTGGCGAGCTTCGCCTCGACGCTGCGCTTGTGCCGGGCGACGGCCTTGCGGCTCGCGTCCAGCTCGGTGAGCTTGCGCTGCGCCTCGGCCCGCTCCTGCGCCAGTTCCCGCTGCGCGTCCTGCAGTTCGCTGAGCTCGCCGGCCTGCCGGGCGCTGAGCCGGTTGAGGGTGCTGGCCCGGTCCAGGTAGGCGTCCGGGTCGGAGGAGAGCATCAGGGCGAGCGAGGGATCGACGCCGCCCGAGCGGTACTGGGCGCCGGCCACCATGCCGAGCGCCTGCCGCATCCTGTTGATGCGCTCCTGCCCCCGGGCCACTTCGTCCTGCGACGTCGCCAGCTCCTCGCGGAGCCGGTCGGCGCGCTCGTCGGCCTTGTTGAACGCCTCGGTGGCCTTCTCCGCCTGCTCGTACAGGCGGTCCACCTCGGCCTTGGTGTCGGCCGGCCTGTCCTGCGGGGCTGCGCCCGCGGGCACGGCACCGAGTGCGGCCGCCGTTCCCGCTACGGCCACGGTCAGGACGATTGCGCGCGTGCTCCGGTCGGATCCTGCTGACCCGGAGTGCGCGGTACGGCGATGGGACCCCACGGGTGGCCGCTCTCCCTTCCGCTGACGTGCCCCGGTGATCCGGGGAATGCGCGCCGACAGTAGCCGCGCGACTACCGCACGGCCAACGACCGTTCGGGGCACACAAAACCGCGCGCCCCGCCTATGACGCAGGTCACGGGCGGGGCGCGGGGTCAGCGACGGGGTCCGGAATTCGCCCGAACGGGCGCGTTTCCGGATGCCGTTGGTAAGAGGATCAGATGCGGACGCCGAACTGGAACGATCCGATGGTGCTCATCGACTCGTAGCGGACGACGGCGCCGGGGTGCGGGGCGTGCAGCACCTGGCCGTTCCCGGCGTACAGGCCCACGTGCGCGAGGCTGTTGAAGAAGACGAGGTCGCCCGGCTTGAGCTGGCTCATGCCGATCTTCGGGCCGTCGTTCTGCTGCGTGTAGGTGGTGCGGGTGATCCCGACACCGGCCTGGTTGTAGGCCCACTGCGTCAGACCGGAGCAGTCGTAGGAGTTGGGGCCCGTGCCGCCGGAGACGTAGGGCTTGCCGAGCTGGGTGGCGGCGGCGCTCAGGGCGGCGGCGCCGCGCTTGGAGGCGGGCACCTCGTTGCCGAGGTCGACGCGGCCGGCGGAGTCGCGGCTGGCGCGCTCCTCGGCGGCGGCCATCTTGGCGCGCTCCTGGGCGGTCAGCGTGTTGAGCAGCTTCTGCGCCTCGCCCAGCTTCTTCTGGACTTCCTTCTTCTTCTTGCCCAGTTGGGTGCGGGTGTCCGCGAGGTCCTGGAGCTTCTCGGACGCCTCGGCGCGCTCCTGGGCCAGCGTGCGCTGCTTCGCCTGGACCTTCTTGAGCGACTCCAGCTGCTGGGCGCTCAGCGAGTCGAGGGTGGACGCCTTGTCGAGATAGCTGTCCGGGTCGGCGGAGAGGAAGAGCTGGACGGAGGGGTCGATGCCACCGGAGCGGTACTGCTGGCTGGCGAGCGAACCGAGGCCGGTGCGGAGCGTGTTGAGCTCCTCCTGCTCCCGGGCGACCTTGTCCTGGAGCTCGCCGATCTCCTTCTCGAGCTTCTTCTGCTTCTCCTTGGCCCCGTTGTAGAGGTCGGTGGCCTTGCCCGCCTCTTCGTAGAGCTTGTCGACCTTGGCCTTGACCTCGCTCTTGTCGGGCTTGGGCGCGGCGTTGGCCGCCTGCGAGGTGAGTGCCACGGCAGCGGCGGCGGTCGCGGTGAGCACGGTCACACGGGTGCGGCTCGGCTGCTTGGGTCGACGGTGGGACGCCACGAAGGCGAGCTCCTTCTTCCTCCAGCCGCCCACAGAACACCCGGTGGGCGGTGCCCTCCACCGTCACTCACCTCATGTGAGTGATCACCCGAGCGGAGGTTCGAAGCCCGACCCTAGTGACCTTCTTGTGATCAGTTCAAATCCTGACGAGAAAAATCTCGGTCACCCACCGCATTCTTTGCACTCAACTCACATGCAGTGATGTCGCTTTGACGCTACGTTGCGTGAAGGTTTCGCCAATTCGGGCAACTGGAGCGGAGGTTACGCTTCCGGACGCAATCGGACGGAAACGGGCTCAGCCCCGCGAAAGCCGCTTCAGCAGCATGACGGACGCGACCGGTCGCGCACCCGCCTTCGCGACGCCGTCGGCGACCTCCCGGTCCGTCGAGACGACGATCACGGGCCGGCCCGGCGGTTCGGCGCGGACCAGCTGGCGAATCAATTCATCAGCGGTGACACCGGCCTTCGAGAACAGCACCCGCACGCCGCGCGGCGGCGCGAGGAGCACCGGAGCGGCGAGCTCGGCCCCGTCGAAGACGCAGGTCACCTCGGCCCCGGTCTGCGCGGCGAGCTGGGACAGCGAGCCGAGCAGCCGCAGCCGCTGCTTCTCCAGCGGCATCGTCGGATACCCGGTCTTCGTCACGTTGTACCCGTCGACCACGAGATGGGCCTGCGGCAGGGCGAGCAACTGGTCGAGGATCGCGGGATCGTGCTCGTGCAGCGCGCGCGTCGCGATGTCCTTCGGGGTCATCTTCCCCGGCTCGACCGCGTCCACGGAGTCGGCGGGCCGCGCCGACACGGGCGGCAGCGCCAGCTCCCTGCGCAGCCCCTGGGCCGCCTCCAGGACCGTGTCGAGCAGCAGCCGCACCCTCATGTCCTCGACGCTGCGCCCCTCGCGGGCCGCCCGGCGCGACGCCTCCAGGGCCGCCTCGGTCTCCCCGAGCCGCGCCTTGAGCCGCCGCGACTCGCTCTCGGCGGCCGACACCTGCGCCTGCCCCTCGGCCCGGACGGCCTCGGTCTCGGCCTGCGCCTTGCGGGCGGCGGCCTCGCCGCGCTTCACGTCGCTGAGCGCCGCCCGCAGCTTGCGCTGCGCCGCGTCGGCCTCCCGCTTGGCCGCGTCGAGCTCGGCGCGCAACCGTTCCGTCTCGGCCTTGCCGTGCGCATGGGCCTGCTCCAGCTGCTCGCGCAGCCGGTCCAGTTCGGCACGGGTCTCCTCGTCGGCGCGCTCGGCGTCCGCCCGCTGGGCCTCCTCGCCCGCGGCGGCGACCAGCTTCACCCAGCCGGTGGGCCGCAGCACGTACGCGGCGGCGGCCACGTCGAGGGGGTCGGCGGCGGGCGGCGGCGCACCGGCGTCGAGGGCGCCCGCCAGCTCGGGCTGGGCGTCCCTGAACCGCTCCCCGATCCGCTGCCGGAACAGGGTGTCGCTCTCCAGGGCGGCCGCCATGGCGTTACCCGCGAACTTCACCCGTCGCGTCGGGGTGAACCGGGCGTACTGCCTCAATTGGGGCGGAACTTCGCCTACCGTCAGACCGCCGAAACCGTCCGAGACGATCTGCACGACCCGCCGCCGTACGCCTTCGGGCAACGGCCGGTCGAGCACCTCGGCGGCGGCGGCCTGCTCGGCGTTCCCGGCCTCCCCGCCCGTGCTCTCCACCATCCGTCACCCCAAGTCGCTGTGGGGCCGCTCCGTCAGGAGTCGGCGCCCGGCCTGTCCACCAGTTCCACCTGATCCACGGCGTTGCACCAGCGGCAGCGGACCGACTCGATGGTCTCACTCACCACGTTGCGTTCCTCGACGTTCGGCTCTCCGGCCA
The DNA here is from genome assembly GCF_030766975.1 of Streptomyces sp. KL116D. Classification (NCBI taxonomy): domain Bacteria; kingdom Bacillati; phylum Actinomycetota; class Actinomycetes; order Kitasatosporales; family Streptomycetaceae; genus Streptomyces; species Streptomyces sp. KL116D. Next base: position 104,680 of record NZ_JASERH010000087.1, read on the forward strand.
GGTCGAGGTGCACGTACTCGACGACCTTCGAGGAGCGGGTCACGTCGAACCGCGTCAGGTTGCCGCAGAGCGTGCAGCGCCAGCGGGTGGTGGCGGTCGGCAGGGGAACCGTCATCGGACTGCGCCTTCTTTCGTGCACGGTCCCGCGGGACGTGCGCTTTCCGTGGTGCGTGGTGCTTGCTGTATTGGCTGTCACCCTACGGCCTGCCGTACGCCGCCCGCTCCCCGCCTTGCGTCATGCTCTCTCCCATGATCGGCAATGGGCGCGACGCGATCGGCAAGGTGACCGCTTTCCTCAGGGGGCATCCCGCTCCGGTCACGTACGGAATCATCGCCGTGTGCTGCGCGGTCTTCGTGATCTCCCCGGCCTCCGGCCTCAACCCCGCCTACGGCACCGGTGACGGCCTGCTCGCCGCGCAGAGCGCCTACTTCGAGCGCTGGGGCGTGATCCCCACCGAACTCTTCACCGGATCGCCCCGGGCCGCCCTCACCCCGCTCACGGCCCTGTTCGTGCACGGCAGCTGGCTGCACCTGCTGGGCAACATGCTCTTCCTCTACGTCTTCGGGGCGATGGTCGAAGAGCGCATGGGTCACGTCCAGTACGCGCTCTTCTACCTGACCAGCGGATATCTCGCGCTGCTCGGGTACGCGGCCGCGCACGCCGACTCCGACCAGACCCTGGTCGGCGCCTCCGGGGCGATCTCGGCCGTCCTCGGCGCGTTCCTGTACCTCTTCCCCGAAGCGCGCGTGACGAGCCTGTTCCCGTTCCTCTTCTTCCTGCCGCTGCGCTTTCCGGCGTGGGTGGTGCTGCCGTTCTGGGTGGCGCTGCAGTGGGCGGCGGCGGGCCAGGCGAGCCAGGGGCCGGGGGTGGCGTACCTGGCGCACCTGGTGGGCTTCTCCGTCGGGTTCCTCTACGCGTGGGTGAGATATAGAGGCCGGGCTAGAGTGAAGGCGACCCACACCACGGCCACCGAGGGAGACAGCCAGCCGTGATCACCGCGATCGTGCTCATCAAGACCAGCGTGGACCGGATCCCCGAGATCGCCGAGTCGATCGCGGCTCTGGACAACGTGAGCGAGGTCTTCTCCGTCACCGGCACCTACGACCTGATCGCCATGGTCCGGGTCGCGAGCCACGACGATCTGGCGGACGTCATCCCCGGCCGGATCAGCAAGATCCCCGGCGTCGAGGGCACGGACACGCACGTCGCGTTCCGGACGTACTCGCAGCACGACCTGGAGGCGGCGTTCGCGATCGGCCTCGACTCCTAGGACCCGGCTCCCGGGACCCAGAGCCTCAGACGGTCGTGGTGTCGGGCACGCAGCGGCCGTCCTGCGTGCGGTAGTTCCACTGCGCGCCGTCGCGCACGAGCTCCGTCACGGCGGCCACGAATCGCTCGACGTGCTCGTCGGGCGTGCCGGCGCCGAAGCTGACCCGGATGGCGTTGAGCGACTTCTCGCCGGGCGCGGCCTCCGGCGCCCCGCACTCGCCCTGCGTCTGCGGGTCGGAGCCGAGCAGGGTCCGCACCAGCGGGTGGGCGCAGAACAGTCCGTCGCGAACCCCGATCCCGTACTCGGCGGAGAGCGCGGCGGCGAAGTGCGAGGAGTTCCAGCCCTCCACCACGAACGAGATGACGCCGACGCGCGGCGCGTCGTCGCCGAACAGCGAGAGCACCTTCACCTCGGGCACCGCGGCGAGCCCGTCCCGCACCTTCCTGATCAGGAACTGCTCCCGCTCGACCAGGCTGTCGAAGCCGGCCTCGGTGAGCGCCTTGCAGGCCGAGGCGATCGAGTACACCCCGATGACGTTCGGCGAACCGGCCTCGTGCCGGGCGGCGGTGGTGTGCCACTCGACGTCCACGCCCCCGTCCGTGCGCCGGGCCACCTTGCGCGAGGCGCCGCCGCCGGCCAGGTACGGCTCGGCCTCGCTCAGCCAGTCGGAGCGGCCCGCGAGCACGCCCGAGCCGAACGGCGCGTACAGCTTGTGGCCGGAGAAGGCGACCCAGTCCACGTCCAACTCCTGTACGGAGACCGGGTGGTGGGGCGCGAGCTGGGCGGCGTCGAGGACGATGCGGGCGCCGTGCGCGTGCGCCGCGGCCGCGAGTTCGCGCACCGGCCAGAGCTCACCGGTCACGTTCGAGGCACCGGTGACGCAGACGAGGGCCGGAGCCCCATGTCCCGACGGGGTGTCGCGGTCGGCGAGGGCCCGCTCCAGGGTGGCGACCGCCTCGTCCGGGGTGCGCGGCGCGTTCAGGTAGGTCACCCGGGCGTCCCGCCACGGCAGCAGCGAGGCGTGGTGCTCGGTCTCGAAGACGAACACCTCGCAGTCGGCGGGGAGCGTGGCGGCGAGCAGGTTGAGCGAGTCGGTGGTGGACCGGGTGAAGACGACCTGGTCGCCGTCCCGGCAGTCGAGGAACTCGGCGACGGCGACGCGGGAGTTCTCGAACAGGTCGGTGGACAGCTGCGAGAGGTACCCGGCGCCGCGGTGCACGCTGCCGTAGTACGGCGCGTAGGCGGCGACGTCGTCCCAGACGCGCTGCAGGGCCGGCGCGCTGGCCGCGTAGTCGAGGGCTGCGTACGTCACTTCGCCACCGGTGACGAGCGGCACGGTGACGTCCCGGCCGAGCACCGGCAGCGGGGCGCCGCAGGACGGGTCGGCGGAGTCGGCGGAAGCGGCGGCGACGGCGGTGGAGGCGTGAGCGGACATGGCGGTATCTCCCGGCAGGTCAAGGCGAATCGGCTGTGAAGGCCCGCACGGCAGCACTCAACCGGCTGACGGCGTACGGGTGTTGACCTCGACGCGCGGGAACGACGGAAAGCACCGCACGGAGGGTGGTGGTGGAGATGGGGCCGAAGGCCCTAGCGCATTCGCTTGCTCACGAGACAGCTCCCTCGAACGACCCAGGACCCCTGGAAGTTCGCGAGGGGTCCGCGCTTGCCATGCGCCTTGCTGCGCACGGCCTGGTCTTCACCCAGGGCACCCCGCCACGGACGGAGGGTTGCCGGACAGCGGGCTGGGGCCTCGATCGCTGTCACTCATGACCTTGGACAGCATCCTGCCACACGTCCGGCATACGGCAAGGGCGCAGTCCAACTCCTGAGACGGATCCCACGTCGGACTGCGCCCTTGCGGCACACCTGCACGGCATTCAGCGGTTGCTGGCGACCACCCAGCGCTCCAGCGTCGCCTTCGCCGCCCCGGAGTCGATCGACTCGGCGGCCCGGTCCATGCCGGCCCTGATCTGCTCGACGAGCGTCCCGGTGCCCGGCCGGACGGCGACGAGCGCGGCGGCCGAGTTCAGCAGCACGGCGTCGCGCACGGGACCGCGCTCGCCGTCGAGGAGCCGGCGGGCCACCTCGGCGTTGAACGACGGGTCGCCGCCGCGCAGCGCGTCGATCGGCACCGTCTCGATGCCCACGTCGCGCGGGTCGAAGGTCTCCTCGTGCACGACCCCGTCGCGGACGACCCAGACCCGGGAGGTGCCGGTGACGGTCAGTTCGTCGAGTCCGTCGTCGCCGCGGAACACCAGGGAGGAGTTGCCGCGCTCGGCGAAGACGCCGGCCACGATGGGCGCCATCCGCGGGTCGGCGACACCGACGGCCTGCGCCTTGACCCGGGCCGGGTTGGTGAGCGGGCCCAGGAGGTTGAAGACGGTGCGGATGCCGATCTGGCCGCGCGCCGCGCCCGCGTACCGCAGCGCCGGGTGGAACTTCACGGCGAAGCAGAAGGTGATGCCCGCCTCCTCGGCCACCTCGGGCACCCGCCGCGGCGGCAGATCGAGGTTGACGCCCAGCTTCTCCAGCACGTCCGAGGAACCGGACGCCGAGGAGGCGGCCCGGTTGCCGTGCTTGACGACCTTGGCGCCGGCGCCCGCGATGACGATGGCGGACATGGTCGAGATGTTGACGGTCTTCGCGCCGTCCCCGCCGGTCCCCACGATGTCGACGGTCTCGCCGGGCACGTCGATCACGTTGGCGTGCTCGTACATGGCGCGGACCAGACCGGAGATCTCCTCCACGGTCTCGCCCTTGGCCCGCAGCGCCACCACGAAGGCCGCGATCTGCGCGTCGGTCGCCTCGCCCCGCATGATCCGGTCCATCGCCCACGCCGTGTCGTCGGCGCTCTGGTCCCGGCCCTCCAGCAGGCCGTTCAGGACGGAGGGCCAGGAACGGCCCGCCGCGGTGTTGCCTCCTGCGGGGGTCAAAGCGCTCATGGCCGCTCCTGAGTCGTGTACGACGAGACGTCGGGAAGAGAAGGATCGGGAGAATCCCCGCCCCCACCTTATCGAGGTGCGGGGACGGCAAAGAGCCCCCGTCCAGGCACTGGACGAGGGCTCCTGCCGTGGCGAACAGGTCGGAGATCAGTGGTGGCCGTGGCCGCTGGTGATCTCCTTGTACTCCTCGGCGGTGGGCTTGGGGATCTGGTTGTGCTCCCCGTAGTAGCCCTTCGAGAGCTTGGCGCGCAGCTTCTGCGTGCGCGACACCTTGCGCTCCACGCCGTTCTCGTCGACCGCGGGGCCGACCTCGAGCGGCTCGTACTGCTCGTGCGCCGTGAGCGTGTGCAGGGCCTCCTGGTCCAGCGGCTCGTGCACCTCGATGAACTCACCGTGCGGCAGGCGCTTGATGATGCCGGACTCGCGTCCGTGCAGCACCTTGTCCTTGTCGCGGCGCTGGAGGCCGAGGCAGATCCGCTTGGTGGCGATGAACACCAGGACCGGCACGACGAAGAAGCCGATGCGGACGAACCAGGTGATCGCGTTGATCGACAGGTGGAAGTGCGTGGCCCAGAGGTCGTTTCCACCACCCACGAGGAGCACGAAGTACCAGGAGATCCACGCGGCACCGAAGGCCGTGCGCGTCGGGGCGTTGCGCGGGCGGTCCAGGATGTGGTGCTCGCGCTTGTCGCCGGTGACCCAGGACTCGATGAACGGGTAGACCGCGATCGCGACCAGGACCAGCGGGAAGATGATCAGCGGGACGAACACACCCAGGACGAGGGTGTGGCCCCAGATGTTGATCTCCCAGCCCGGCATCGTACGGATCAGGCCCTCGGAGAAGCCCATGTACCAGTCGGGCTGCGCACCGGTGGACACCTGGTCGATGCGGTACGGGCCGATGGCCCAGATCGGGTTGATCGAGGCGATCGCCGCGATGATCGCGATGACACCGAAGACCAGGAAGAAGAAGCCTCCGGCCTTGGCCATGTAGACCGGCAGCAGCGGCATGCCGACGACGTTCTTCTCGGTCTTGCCGGCACCCGCGAACTGCGTGTGCTTGTGGTAGAAGACCAGGATCAGGTGCGCCGCCATCAGGCCGAGCATGATGCCCGGCAGCAGCAGGATGTGCACCGAGTAGAACCGCGCGACGAAGTCGCCGCCCGGGAACTCTCCGCCGAACAGGAAGAACGAGAGGTACGTGCCGACGACCGGCACGGACAGGACCGCGCCCTCCATGAAGCGGACACCGGTGCCGGAGAGCAGGTCGTCCGGGAGCGAGTAACCGGTGAAGCCGGTGAACATGCCCAGGACGAACAGCAGGAATCCGAAGACCCAGTTGACCTCACGCGGCTTGCGGAACGCACCCGTGAAGAACACGCGCATCATGTGCACGAACATGCCGGCGAGGAAGATCAGCGCCGCCCAGTGGTGGATCTGCCGGATCAGCAGACCACCGCGCACATCGAAGGAGATGTGCATGGTCGAGTTGAACGCCTCCGACATCAGCTGCCCCTGGAGCGGGACGTAGCTGCCGTCGTAGGTCACCTCGTTCATCGACGGGTGGAAGAACAGCGTCAGGTACACACCCGTGAGGATGATGATGATGAAGCTGTACATGCAGATCTCGCCGAGCATGAAGGACCAGTGGTCCGGAAAGATCTTGCGCATGTTGGCCTTGGCCAGGGAGTAGATCCCCAGACGGCCGTCGGCCCAGTCGGCAACCCGCTCGCCGGCCGGTGCCTTTTCGCGCGCAGGCGCGTCGTTGGTGGTCGTAGTACTCATCCGCGCTCCCAGAAGGCAGGACCGACGGGCTCTGCGAAGTCGCCCTGCGCCACGAGGAAGCCCTCGTCATCGACGGCGATGTGCAGCTGCGGCAGCGCGTGCCCGGCGGGACCGAAGATCACTCGCGCACCGTCGGAGAGGTCGAAGGTGGACTGGTGACAGGGGCAGAGCACGTGGTGCGTCTGCTGCTCGTACAGGGAGATCGGGCAACCGACGTGGGTGCAGATCTTCGAGTACGCGACGACGCCCTCGTGGGACCACTCGAGCTCTTGCTTGTCCTTGATGTTGTCCGGCTGGATACGGACCAGCATCAGGGCGGCCTTGCCCATGACCTGCTGGAAGTCCTCGTCGTGCTCCTCCACGCCCTCGGGCTTGGCGAAGGTGAGCGAACCGACCGTGATGTCCGACGCACGGAGCGGCTCGTTCGTGTTCATGTTGACGAGCTTCTTGCCCTCCTTCCACGCCGTGTGGCGCAGCTTCGTCCCGGGCAGCGGCCCGAGGTCACGAAGAAGGACGACGCCGGAGAGCGGCACCAGGGCCAGCGCTCCGAACAGGGTGTTGCGGATCAGCTTGCGGCGCCCGAACTGGGACTCGCGCGCACCGTCCTTGAAGTCCTGCAGGACCTTGGCCTTGACCTCGGGCTCGGCCTCGATCGGGTGGCGCTCCTGCGCGACCTCGACGTCGGACATCAGGGTGCGGGCCCAGTGGACCGCGCCCGCGCCGATGCAGAACAGCGCCACGCCCAGCGTCGTGCCCAGCGCGAAGTTCAGCGCGTTGATGTGGCCGATCGGGAAGACGTAGATGCTCTTGTCGACGTCGATGGCGACGTACGAGGCGATGAAGGCGACGGTGGCCAGCATCGACAGCACGAACAGGAAGGCGACCGCACGCTCGGACCGCCGTGCGGCCCGCTCGTCGATGTCCTGGATCCGGTGCTCGTGCGGCGGCAGGCCCGGGTCGGCGAAGGGTTCGTCCTTCACCGCGACCGCACCGTGCGCAGCTTCTTCGGTGGCCCGCTCAGCAGGCACGTTCTCTTCTGGAATGTCTTGGCTACTCATGACTTCTTGGCCTTTGCGGTCCGAGCGGCGACCCAGATGGCGACGGCGACCAGGGCGCCGAGACCGAAGATCCAGGCGAACAGACCCTCACTGACCGGGCCGAGCCCGCCCAGCTTGAGACCACCAGGGCTCTCCGTCTGGTCACCGTTGACCGCGTCGAGGTACGCGATGATGTCCCTCTTGTTCTGGCTGGTCATCGTCGTGTCCGGGAAGGACGGCATGTTCTGCGGGCCGGTCTGCATGGCCTCGTAGATGTGCTTGGGCGAGACGCCCTCGAGGCTCGGCGCGAACTTGCCGTGCGTCAGCGCGCCACCTTCACCGGTGAAGTTGTGGCACTGCGCGCAGTTGGTGCGGAACAGCTCGCCACCCTTGGCGATGTCCGCGCCTTCCGGGCTGTAGTCCTTCTCGGTCGGCACGACCGGGCCGGCACCCAGAGAGGCGATGTACGCCGCGAGCTGGTCGATCTCGGCCTGCGAGTAGATGACCTTCTTGCGGGGGACCTGCGCGCCCGGCTGCTGCGCGGGCATCCGGCCGGTGCCGACCTGGAAGTCGACGGCGGCGGAGCCGACGCCCACGAGGCTCGGCCCGTCGGTGGTGCCCTGACCGCCGGTTCCGTGGCAGCTGGCGCAGCCGACGGAGTAGAGCTTCTTGCCCTCGTCGATGGCGAGGGACTGGGCGGTTTCATCGGCCTGCGCCTTGCTCGCGGGCGCGAACGCGGCGTACAGCCCCCCGGTGGCCGCCAGCGCGAGGAGTAGGACGACGACCGCCGCCAGCGGATGGCGTCGTCGTGCGGAGAGCTTTTTCACGGATTACCCCGGTGTCAGGATCTTCTGCGTCGGTGCTGCGGGAATGTGTCGGGTACTACGCCCGATGCTGTGATCTTTGAACTACTTGATCAGGTAGATCGTGGCGAAGAGGCCGATCCAGACGACGTCGACGAAGTGCCAGTAGTAGGACACGACGATGGCGGCGGTCGCCTGCTCGTGGGTGAACCTCCGGGCCGCATACGTCCTGCCGAGGACGAACAGGAAGGCGATGAGGCCACCTGTCACGTGCATGCCGTGGAAGCCGGTGGTCAGGTAGAAGACCGAGCCGTACGGGTCGGAGGAGAGCGAGAGCCCGTCCTTCTTGACCAGCTCGGTGTACTCGTACACCTGACCGCCGATGAAGATCGCACCCATGATGAAGGTGACGATGAACCACATCCGGAGCTTCTTCACGTCACCGCGCTCGGCGGCGAACACGCCGAGCTGACAGGTGAGTGAGGAGAGCACCAGGATCGTGGTGTTCGTCGCCGAGAACGGAAGGTTCAGGCTCGAGGCCATTTCCTTCCAGTGCTCCGGTCCCGTCACCGATCGCAGGGTGAAGTACATCGCGAAGAGGGCCGCGAAGAACATCAGCTCGGAACTCAGCCAGATGATGGTTCCGACGCTGGTGAGGTTCGGTCGATTGACCGACGGGTGCGCGTGCCCGGTTTCTACTGTCGTTGCTGTCGCCACGACCGACATTATGTCGGTCGCTTATCTCGCCCTCACTCCGGGGGGTGCCGTTCGGAGTGTCTGGGGGGTGTGTCCAGCCCATATGGCCCATCGGAGGCCTGTACGAACCGGTGTTGACGGGGTGTCGGGAGGAGTAGGCTCCGCGCCAACGGACGCCCCACGCCCCCAGACTTACGACGCCTCGGAGGAACGATGCAGTCGACCGCGACGGTTCTGGTCTACAGCGACGACGCCAACACGCGCGAGCAGGTGCGCCTGGCGACCGGCCGCAGGCCCGCATCCGACGTCCCTGAGGTCCAGTTCATCGAGTGCGCCACGCTCCCGGCCGTCCTGAAGGAGCTGGACCGGGGCGGGATCGACGTCTGCGTCCTGGACGGCGAGGCCGTCCCCGCCGGTGGCATGGGCGTCTGCCGGCAGATCAAGGACGAGATCTTCCGCTGCCCGCCGGTGCTGCTCCTGATCGGCCGCCCGCAGGACGCCTGGCTGGCCACCTGGAGCCGTGCGGAGGCCGCTGTGACGCTTCCGGTCGACCCGGTCGAGTTCGCCGACGCCCTGGCGTCCCTGCTGCGCTCACGGCTCGCCGTCGGCGCCTGACGGCCTGACGAAACGGCCGACTCCCGTACGCCGTCGGCGTACGGGAGTCGGAAGTCTCACACCCGGCGGGCTCAGACCTCGGGGCTGAGCCGGGCCTGGCTGACCGGGTCGGGCTTGCCGGTGTTCGAGAGGGCGCTGCCCTCCTGCCACTTCTTCCAGCTGACGTTCCAGTCGCCGAACCCGTTCCCGAACGGGTCCATGTCGTCGCCGTAGCTGTTGACGACCTTGACGATGTCGCCCTTGTGGAAGGTGTCGAAGAACCACTCGGCGTTTCCGGTGCTCATGCCCGTGCAGCCGTGGCTGACGTTCTCGTAGCCCTGGGAGCCGGTGGACCACGGGGCGGCGTGCACGTATTCACCACTCCAGGTGACCCGCGTCGCGTAGTAGACGGGCAGGTTGTACGAGTCCGACGACCCCTCGGCGATGCCGATGCTGGTGCCGCGCATCCGTACGTAGTACTCCTGGCCCAGGACCACCTTGACGCCGTTGCGGGTCTCGAAGCCGGGCTTGCCGGTGGTGATCGGGATGGAGTTGATCTCCTCCCCGTTGCGGTAGACCGTCATGTAGTGCGAGCCGGCGTCGGTGATCGCCTCCAGGCGGTCCCCCGTGGTGATGGTCAGCGCCTTGGACTTCCCGCCCCAGAGGCGGTCGGTGACCTTGATGCCCTCCAGGTTGCTGCGCGCCGTGATGGTGGCGTGCGCGGGCCAGTACTCCTTGGGCCGGAAGTGGAGCTCCTTGCTGTCCACCCAGTGCCAGGCGCCCTGCACGGCGGGCTGGGAGTCCACCTTGAGGGCGCGCTCGACGACGGCGCGGGCCTTCGGGTCCTTCACCGGCTTGTTGAGCTCGGCCGTGATGGGCTGGCCGACGCCGTACTTGCCGCCCTCGGGCCCGAAGGTGACCTTGAGGGCCTTCTCCTTGCTGGGGTTGCCCGTGTCGAAGGAGAGGACCTTGCGGCCGGGGGCCCCGTCCTCGTCCTCGGTGCTGACGTGGACCGTGTAGTGGGCGTCTGCGGCCAGCGGGGCGGTGCTGTGCCACCTCTTGCCGTCGGCGGCGAGTTCGCCCGCCACGTAGCGCCCCATGGCGTCCGTGGCGGTCACGTCGGTGATGCGGGACTCGTCGCCCTGGGCGGTGACTTCCAGGGGCTTGTCCGGATCGGCCTTCTTGGCGCCCACGGGGCCGCTGAAGGTGATCTGGCTCGCCGCGTCGTACGGCTTGGCGGAGAGCGGGTGGCCGGAGCTGCCGCAGGCCGTGACGCCCGCACCGAGTGCGGCCACCAGCAGCGTGCAGCCAAGAACCGTTCGGATGCGCGGTGAGTGGTTCATGAACCCACCGTATGGAGGTTCGTCACGTCCAGCGCGGCGAGTGAGCCGCACGGGGCATGGCCGCGACACGCCGAAGGGCCCGGACCCTCCCTCAAGAGTGTCCGGGCCCTTCGCGCACGGGAGTTCAGAACCGGTCAGAACCGGTCAGAACTACTGGTTCTGGTTCTCACCGCGGTAGTACTCGAAGACCCAGCCCCACAGGCCGAACAGGATGATGGGGGCCGAGAAGTACAGCAGCCACCAGCCGAAGACGACGCCCATGAAGGTGAGCGCGCCACCGACGGCCAGGGAGAGCGGCTGCCAGGAGTGCGGGCTGAAGAAGCCCACCTCGCCGGCGTCGTCCGCGACGTCGGCCTCCTTGTTGTCCTGCGCACCGGTGTCGACCCGCCGGGCCGTGAAGGCCAGGTAGTAGCCGATCATGATGCACAGGCCGAACGCCAGGAAGAGTGCCGTCGTACCGGCCGGCTCCTTCGACCACACGCCGTAGACACCGGCCATGATCAGGACGAAGAGGCTCAGCCAGATGAACATCTTGCCTTGGACCTTCACTTGCCGGCCTCCTTGCCGCCAGCGAGGGCCTTGTCACCGTGGCCGGAGTTCTCCAGCTGGTCCAAAGCCGCGATCTCAGGGTGATGCAGGTCGAACGCCGGCGATTCGGAGCGAATGCGCGGCAGGGTGAGGAAGTTGTGCCGCGGCGGCGGGCAGGAGGTCGCCCACTCGAGCGAACGGCCGTAGCCCCACGGGTCGTCGACCTCGATCTTCTTGCCGTACTTGGCGGTCTTCCAGACGTTGTAGAAGAACGGCAGGATCGACAGACCGAGCAGGAACGAGGAGATGCGTCGAGATCGCTGTTCAGCGCGGTGAAGCCGTCGGCCGCGAGGTAGTCCGCGTAACGACGCGGCATGCCCTCGACGCCCAGCCAGCGCTGCACCAGGAACGTGCCGTGGAAGCCGGTGAACAGCGTCCAGAACGTGATCTTGCCGAGTGCGCTTCGTCGAGCAGCTTGCCGGTGAGCTTCGGCCACCAGAAGTGGAAGCCGCGCGAACGTCGCGAAGGCGACGGTGCCGAACACCACGTAGTGGAAGTGCGCCACCACGAAGTACGAGTCCGTGACGTGGAAGTCCAGCGGCGCCGCCAGGATGACGCCGGTCAGGCCGCCGAACGTGAAGGTGATCGAGGTAGCCGACCGCCCAGAGCATCGGTGTCTCGAAGGACAGCGAGCCCTTCCAGCATCGTGCCGGTCCAGTTGAAGAACTTCACGCGGTCGGCACGGCGATCAGGAACGTCATGAAGGAGAAGCACGGCAGGAGCACGCCACGCGGTCGCGTACATGTGGTGCGCCCACACGGCCACGAGACAGTCGCGATCGCGATCGTCGCGCCGACGAGCGCCGGAGTAGCCCGAGCATCGGCTTGCGCGAGAAGACCGATCACCTCGCTGATGATGCCGAAGAAGGGCAGGCGACGATGCGACACCTCGTGGCTGTCCGAAGAACCAGAAGAGGTAAGCTGCTGCATAGCGCATGCGCCGCCGTTCTGCGGCGTCGAAGACACGGGCACGAACCTGCGGTCCGCCTCCAGGGCAGAGCAGCGCGGCCGCGAGGACCGGGAAGGCCAGCAGGACCAGCACCGCCGTGCCGCGGCGCGTTCCACACGAAGATCGGCATGCGGAACATCGTCATGCCGGGAGCGCGCGCATGCAGATGATGGTGGTGAGTGAAGTTGACCGCACCGAGGATCGTGCCGAAGCCGGAGAAGGCCAGACCCATGATCCACATGTCGGCGCCGATGCCCGGCGAGCGGACGGCGTCGGAGAGCGGGCTGTAGGCGAACCAGCCGAAGTCGGCCGCACCCTGCGCGTGCAGGAAGCCGCCGACCGCGATCAGCGAGCCGAACAGGCGCAGCCAGTAGGCGAACATGTTCAGACGCGGGAAGGCGACGTCGGGGGCACCGATCTGGAGCGGCATGATCCAGTTCGTGAAGCCTTCGCGAACGGCGGCGTCGCGAACATCAGCAGCATGATCGTGCCGTGCATCGTGAACGCCTGGCTGAACTGCTCGCTCGACATGATCTGCGTGCCGGGACGGGCCAGTTCGGCGCGCATGAAGAGCGCCATCAGACCGCCGATGCGTGAAGAACGCGAACGACGTGACCAGATACAGCGTGCCGATGGTCTTGTGGTCAGTGGTGGTGAGCCACTTGATCACGGTCGCACCGGGGCGCTTGGCCTACCGGCAGCTCGTTCTCGTACGAGTCGTCAGCCGCGGCGGCACCCTGAGGTTCGTTGAGGATGCTCACAGGTTGTTCGTCTCCCGGTTCTTCTCGTGTTCCGTCTGGGCGATGCCCGACGGGACGTCAAACCGGTCTGCCCCTTCTTGGCGAGGTCCTTGAGGTGCTGCTCGTAGCGCTCAGGAGGGACGACCTTCACGTTGAAGAGCATCCGGGAGTGGTCGACGCCGCACAGCTCGGCGCACTTACCCAGGAAGGTCCCCTCCTTGTTGGGGGTCACCTCGAAGGCGTTGGTGTGGCCCGGGATGACGTCCTGCTTCATCAGGAACGGCACCACCCAGAAGGAGTGGATGACGTCACGCGAAGTGAGAACGAAGCGGACCTTCTCGCCCTTGAGCCAGAGGGTCGGGCCCGGGTTGTTGGTCTGCGGGTTCCGCTCGCGGAGTGCCGACCTCGTAGACGCCGCCGGCGTTCGCCGGAAGTCAGCCTTGAAGCGCTCGGGGATCGCGGAGAGCTCCTGGAGTTCTTCGCGTCACCCTCGACACCCGGCACGTTCTCGACGTAGTTGAAGCCCCAGCTCACTGGTAGCCGACCACGTTGATGGTGTGTGCGGGCTTGTCGTCGAGCTTCAGAAGCTTCGACTCGTCGCGCGCGGTGGCAAGTAGAAGAGGACCGACACGATGATGAGCGGAACCACCGTGTACAGCGCCTCGAGCGGCATGTTGTACCGCGTCTGAGTGGGAACCTCGATCTTGGTGCGGCTGCGCCGGTGGAAGATGATGCTCCACAGGATCAGTCCCCACACCAGCACGCCCGTGGCGAGCGCTGCCGCCCACGAGCCCTGCCAGAGGGAGAGGATCTAGGGGCCTCCTCCGTCACCGGGGTGGGCATACCAAGACGAGGAAGTCCTGTATGTGCAACCGGTAGCGGTTACCAGGATCAGGCCGCAGTCAGCACCTGCGGCGGCTTCCGCCGCATCGGGCGCCGCGACGAGCGGTCGGAGCCGTTGGGACTCACGTAGCGCCTTCCCGAGAGTCTCGCCCGCGCTCTTTGGTTGGCTACGGCCGCCATCTCGCTGGTCGCTCGCCGCCCTGGCACACGGGCAGGGGTTTGGATGTTTATGCGGACCAAACCCTACTGGACGCTATTTGGTCGCGCGGGAGGGTGCCTAACGCGCCGCGGGTCACTCCGAAGGGTGGGATTGGCCTGCTCCGGGGTTTCTGACGGGGGTCGGAGGCGCCACCGGGGTGGGTTTGTCCGTTCGCGAGTGCGGGTTCGCGGGTGGTTGCTCGCGCGGTTCCCGCGCCCTGAGGGCGGCTCCCGACGGTCGAGAGCTTTAGCGTTGCGGGGTGGCTTACTTCGACTCGGCGTCGTCCGCTCCTCCATCCACGTGGCCCGAGCAGGCTCTGCAGGCCTCCCTCGACGAAGGGTGGGCCGATCCCTCACGGCTCTACCGGGAGGGGCGGCGGGCGCCGGCTGCTGCTGGATTCGCCGCCGGGAGGCTGCCGCCGACGCCGCGGGTGCCGGGTGGACGAGCTGGTGTTCACGTCGTCCGGCACGCCGCGGCACACACACGATCGCCGGGGCACTCGCCGGGCGTCGGCGTGTCGGACGGCGCTTGGTGGTATCGGCGGTCGGGCACTCCGCGGTGCTCCGTTCGGCGGCGGCCACGAAGGCGGCGGCGGCTCGGTGACGGAGGTGGCCGTGGACCGGGCGGGCGCCGTGTCCGTGGACGCCTTCCGCGCGGCGCTGCGGGACGACACCGCCCCGCGTGTCGTGCAGTCCGCCAACCACGAGGTGGGGACCGTGCAGCCGGTCGGCGAGGAGGTCGCCGAGGTCCGCCGGGACGCGCCGGGGTGCCGTTGTTCGTGGACGCGGCGCAGTCGCTGGCGTGGGGGCCCGTGGCCGGTGCGTGGTCGCTGCTGGGCGGGAGCGCCCACAAGTGCGGGCGGCGGGCGTCGGGATCCTCGCCGTGCGGAAGGGTGCGGTTCGCGCAAGGGCCCGCCGACGAAGCGGGAGTCGGGGCGGGCCGCCGGGTTCGAGAACATCCGGGCATCGTAGGCCGCGGCCGCGTCGCTGCGGGCGGTGCGGGCCGAGGCGGCCGGGGAGGCGCGGCGCGACTGCGGGAGCTGACGGACCGGATCCGGGCGCCCGTGCCGGAGCTCGTGCCGGACGTGGAGGTGGTCGGCGATCCGCGCGGCGGCTGCCGCACCATGGTGGCGTTCCGTGTCTCTATGTCGATTTCGGGAGAGCGTCCTGCGCGGACTCGACCAGGCCGGTTTTTCCGTTTCAGCCGGATCGTCGTGCACGGGCGGCACGCTGACGCCCAGCCATGTGCTGCGCGCGATGGGCGTGGTGAGCGAGGGGAACGTACGGGTGTCGCCGCCGGAGTGAAGGGCACCGGGGCCGGGGAGGTCGACCGGTTCCTGGAGGTGCTGCCCGGGGTCGTGCGGGACGTGCGGGAGAAGCTGGGCGCGCCCGTGGCGGGCGGCGCCGGGGACGCGGCGGCCACCGCGACCGCGGACGCGCTGGGCCGAGCTGCCCGCAGCCGGTGATCGAGCTGGGGCGGGCGATCGGGCGGGTACGGGCGGGCGGGACGGTCACCGTGCTCGCCGACGACGAGGTCGCAGGTCAGCCGTGGACATCCCCGCCTGGTGCTTCACGCAGGGCACGAGTACGTGGGGGCCGAGGAGCGCTCCGACGGGAGCGCGGTCTATACGGTGCGGCGGGCCCGCTAGGGGCGCGTTCAGCAGCAGACGGCCGCGGTCGCGTCCGCTCGGCACAGGAGCGGACGCGACCGCGGCCTCGTGCCTCGCGCCCTTACAGGCCCAGGTAGGACTCCACCTCGGTGGCGGCGTCGTCGCCGTAGGCCTTGCGAAGCGGTCCATGAACGGGGCGCGGCGCAGCTCGTACTCCTGCGTGCCGAGCGTCTCGATGACCAGCGTGGCGAGCATGCAGCCGACCTGGGCCGCGCGCTCCATGGAGACGCCCCAGGCCAGGCCGGACAGGAAGCCGGCGCGGAACGCGTCGCCGACGCCCGTCGGGTCGACCTTGGCGCTCCTCCTCGGGCAGCCGACCTCGATGGTCTCCTCGCCGGCCTTCTCGATGCGCACGCCGCGCGCGCCGAGTGGTGGTGACGCGGTGGCCGACCTTGCCGAGGATCTCGGCGTCGGTCCAGCCGGTCTTGGACTCTGATGAGGCCCTTCTCGTACTCGTTCGAGAAGAGGAACGTGGCGCCGTCGAGCAGGAGGCGGATCTCCTCGCCGTTCATGCGCGCGATCTGCTGCGAGAAGTCGGCGGCGAACGGGATCGCGCGCGAACGGCACTCCTCCGTGTGACGCATCATCCCCTCGGGGTCGTCCGCGCCGATCAGCACCAGGTCGAGTCCGCCCACGCGGTCCGCGACGGTCTTCAGCTCGATGAGGCGGGCCTCGCTCATGGCACCGGTGTAGAAGGAGCCGATCTGGTTGTGGTCGGCGTCCGTGGTGCAGACGAAGCGGGCCGTGTGCAGGGTCTCGAGATCCGACGGACTCCGTGTCCACACCGTGGCGGTCCAGCCACGCCCGGTACTCGTCGAAGTCGGAGCCGGCGGCGCCCACCAGGACCGGGTTCGTGCCGAGCTGTCCCATGCCGAAGGCGATGTTGGCCCCGACACCGCCCCGGCGTACGTCGAGGTTGTCCACGAGGAAGGAGAGGGAGACCGTGTGCAGCTGGTCCGCGACGAGTTGGTCGGCGAAGCGGCCGGGAAAGTCATCAGGTGGTCGGCGGCGATGGAGCCGGTGACTGCGATTCGCACGGCGTGAGCACGCTTCCTGAAGAGGAGGGGATTGACAGTTCACGCTACCCGGTCGAGGCCCCTGCTCTGAAGTGCGGAAACTACCCGATAGTAGGGCTTTTTCGTGGAGTGTGCCGTGCGTACGGTGCCGTCATGACCTACGACGTGTCTTTCATGACCAAGGACGGCTCGCCGCGCTGCGCGTCGACTGCGCGCGGATGGTTCCGCACTGGGTGCCGCCGCGCGCCCCCTGGGAGACGGAACGGCCGGTGACCGTGGCCGACGCGTCCGGGATCCACGGGGTCGTCGTCCCCGCGTCGTCGGCCCGGCTGATCGACTCCATGGCCGGATTCGGCGACTGACGGAGCGCGGAAGGGAACCGCGCGCTCCCCTGCCGCGTCCCATCGCTGTCCCCGGTGACCGTCCCTCATAAAGGATCCGGGATACGACGCGGCAGGCGAAGGAGCGATGCGGTGAGCACGGAAGAGCAGACGCGGATCGGCACGGCCGACGGCGCACGCCGGCGGTCGCCTCGGCCCTGGCGGCTGTCCTCCTCGCCGGTGGCGGCGGAGCGTACCTCGCGACGAACGCCGCCGGCGCGACCAGGACCGTTCCTCGGGCCCCGGCGGCGACGGCACTCGCCGCTCGCCCTGGACGGTTACGCCGAGGGCGGCAGCCCGGGCACGACGAACGGGACCGCGCCGGGCGAGCTCGGACTCCGAACGGCACCCGCTACCGCGACCGGTGAGCTGCCGGACGACCCGGGCGAGGCGCCCGTCTACCGGGCCGAGGGCGTGGTGACCGCGGCGGAGGTGACCGCTCTCGGGAAGGCGCTCGACGTCGGCGGCGCGCTCCCGGCTGCAGGGCGGCACCTGGAAGCTGCCGGCCAAGTCGACGGGTCGGGGCCGTCGCTGCAGGTGACGCGGAAGGCGGGCACCTGGACGTACGCGCGGTTCGCGCCGTCGGCCGACCACAGTGCGCGAGCCCCACCAAGTGCGCCTCGGTGGGCAGTGCAGCGAGGGCGACGCGGTGAGCGAGGCCGCCGCGAAGAAGGCGGCCGCACCGCTCCTGAAGGCGCTCGGGCAGGACGACGCCGCAGCTCGGTCGCGGGCCGTAGGTCTGGCATGGGCGCCACCCGGCGGTGAACGCTCGACCCGAGCGTGGGCGGCCTGCCGACGTACGCCGGCTGGCTCGACCGGGATCCAGGTCGGTTCCGACGGTCAGGTCACCGGCGGCAGCGCGGGCAGCTGCCGAAGGCGCCGGTGAAGCGGCGACACGCACCCGACGATCGGGGCGAAGGAGCACGCTCGACCGATGAACGGCGCGGCGGCCGGCACGTCCGCGCCGGTCGGCGGGTGTGCAGAGCGCGGTGCCGCTGGACGAGCAGCAGCCGGGTGCATCGCCGTCGCCGCCGCGGCCGCCCGCGTCGTCCACGGTCGCGGTCGAGAAGGCGACCTTCGGGCTCGCCGCCGCGCATTACGTCGAGGGCGAGCAGGCGCTCGTACCGGCGTGGCTGCTCGAGGTGAAGCCCACCGGCGCAGCAGTCCGTGCCACGGTGACGCATCCGGCGGTCGACCCTAGTTCCTGGTGGCGCCCACGAGTTCGTCGCCGAGCGGCGAGCCGCCCACGGCTCCGAGCCCGCGGCCGAGCGCGTCGGCGTCGGGCGACCCGTCCGCACCGGGACGTGCGGGTCGAGGGGTACGGCGCCGACGGAAGACGCTGACGCTGCACTTCACGGGCGGGGTGTGCGCGACGTACTCGGCGTCGGCCGAGGAGAGCGAAGGAGGTGTCCGTGAAGGTCACGGAGACCTCGAAGAAGGGGACCGTCTGCATCGAGCTGGCGAAGTTCTACACGCTGCCGGTGACGCTGGACGCTCCGCTGGGTGAGCGGAAGGTCGTGACGCCGGACGGGGCCGCGGTGCCGTCGCCGAGAAGAACCGGCCCGGTGGGTGGAGAAGTCGCGCCGCGGGGGTGAGCGGTCTGGCTCTCTGCGGGTGCGTGCTGGTCGCGCCGTTCCCCGCGCCCCTGAAGTGGGGTGGAGCGCCGCGCCGCGAGGGTGAGCGGTCTGGTTCTCTCGCGGGTGCGCGGGGCTGCTCGCGCCGCTCCCGCGCCCCTGAAGAACGGGCGACGCGAAGGGCCGGTCCGTCTCCTCGGGAGGTGGACCGGCCCTTCGCCGTGCCGTTTAGCTGAACGAGTCGCCGCAGGCGCAGGAACCCGTCGCGTTCGTTGTCGATCGTGAAGCCCTGCTTCTCGATGGTGTCGACGAAGTCGATGGAGGCGCCGCCCAGGTACGGGGCGGACATGCGGTCGGTGACGACCTTGACGCCGCCGAAGTCCTTCACGACGTCACCGTCGAGCGAGCGCTCGTCGAAGAAGAGCTGGTAGCGCAGGCCGGAGCAGCCGCCGGGCTGAACGGCCACCCGCAGGGCCAGGTCCTCGCGGCCTTCCTGCTCGAGCAGAGCCTTGACCTTGGCCGCGGCGGCGTCGCTCAGGATGATGCCGTCGCTGACGGTGGTGGTCTCGTCCGATACGGACATCTACATCTCTCCCGGGTTGTACGGAGACTGCTTGCCGACCTTTCAACCGGTGCAGAGGCCCGGATCCATTCCGGATCCGCCGTGGGTTTCGCACTCTCCTTTCATGCTCGCACACTCCCTGGCGAACGGGCACGGGGCCTTGGAGAAGGAGGCGAGAGAGGGCGAGAGTGAGCCGGGGCGGATTGCGTCACATCGACGACATCGGCATCGTCAAACTGACGTGAACCACGTACGATAGATAGCGTCATTTCGACGAAAAGTCGTTCTGCATCACAAGAAAGCGGGTGCGTGACGTGACCACGGCCCAGACCCCCGTTGACCTGGATGTCTCTGCCCACGCCGCTGGCGCTGCTGCTGCGTCGGCCAAAGCGAGGCCGACCCGACGAGCGAGCGTGGCGCGTGGACTGCCCGGCAAGACCTGCTCCTCGCCGTCCGACCCGGACCTGGTGGAGCAGCGGGCCCGCGCGGCCAAGGAGAAGCTCGGCGACAAGGTGTTCGTGCTCGGGCACCACTACCAGCGCGACGAGGTCATCCAGTTCGCCGACGTCACCGGCGACTCCTTCAAGCTGGCCTCGCGACGCCGCGGCCCGGCCCGAGGCCGAGTACATCGTGTTCTGCGGCGTCCACTTCATGGCCGAGTCCGCCGACATCCTCACCGGCGACGAGCAGAAGGTCGTCCTGCCGGACCTCGCGGCCGGCTGCTCGATGGCCGACATGGCCACCGCCGAGCAGGTCGCCGAGTGCTGGGACGTGCTGACCGAGGCCGGGATCGCCGAGCAGGTCGTGCCCGTCTCGTACATGAACTCCTCGGCCGACATCAGGCGTTCACCGGCAAGCACGGCGGGACGATCTGTACGTCGTCGAACGCCGAGCGGGCGCTGAACTGGGCCTTCGAGCAGGGCGACAAGGTGCTCTTCCTGCCCGACCAGCACCTGGGCGCAACACCGCGGTGCGCGACCTGGGGATGTCGCTGGAGGACTGCGTCGTCTACAACCCGCACAGCCGAACGGCGGCCTGACCGCCGAGCAGCTGCGGGACGCGAAGATGATCCTGTGGCGCGGGCACTGCTCGGTGCACGGACGCTTCTCGCTGGACTCGGTCAACGACGTGCGGGAGCGGATACCGGGCGTGAACGTGCTGGTGCACCCGGAGTGCAAGCACGAGGTCGTCGCCGCGGCGGACTACGTCGGGTCGACCGAGTACATCATCAAGGCCCTGGAGGCGGCGCCGGCCGGGTCCAGTGGGCCATCGGCACCGAGCTGAACCTGGTGCGGCGGCTCGCGAACCGGTTCGCGCCGGAGGGCGAAAGGAGATCGTCTTCCTCGACAAGACGGTCTGCTTCTGCTCGACGATGAACCGGATCGACCTGCCGCACCTGGTCTGGACGCTGGAGTCCCTCGCCGACGGACGGCTGGTGAACCGGATCGAGGTCGACCGGGAGACCGAGCAGTTCGCGAAGCTGGCCCTGGAGCGGATGCTCGCGCTGCCGTAGCTCCGCCAGGGGCGCGGGGAACTGCGCGACCGGCCACGACGGCGCGGCACCCGGCATCACGGGGCGCCCGGACGGCGAGGAGCCCGGTACGAACGCTGATCGGCGTCCGTGCCGGGCTCCCGGCGTTCAAGGGCCTGTCGGACCCGGCCGGCTCCGACTCCGGGAGTCGGAGGGCGCGGGCACCCCTGGCCTTCACGCTCCCGCTTGGCGGCCCGCTTCTTCGCCCGCTTCTCCTTGCGGATCTCCAGCATCGCGTAGAGCGTCGGGACCAGGAGGAGCGTCAGCAGCGTCGACGCTGATCAGACCGCCGATCACGACCACCGCGAGCGGCTGTGCGATGAAGCCGCCCTCGCCGGTGACGCCGAGCGCCATCGGGAGCAGGGCGAAGATCGTCGCCAGGGCCGTCATCAGGATCGGGCGCAGCCGGTGCCGGCCGCCTCGACCACGGCCTCGACGACGCCGAGACCCTGCTTGCGGTACTGGTTGATCAGGTCGATCAGGACGATCGCGTTCGTCACGACGATGCCGATGAGCATCAGCATGCCGATCATCGCCGGGACGCCCATCGGGGTGTCCGTCGCGACCAGCAGGCCGATCGCGCCGGTCGCCGCGAACGGGATGGAGACCAGCAGGATCAGCGGCTGGGCCAGCGAGCGGAACGTCGCGACGAGCAGCATGAAGACGATCGCGATCGCCGCGAGCATCGCCAGGCCCAGGTTCTTGAACGCGTCGTCCTGGTCGGAAGTGACACCGCCGATGGTTGCCGTGGCGCCCTTCGGCAGCTTCAGGTCGTCGATCTTCGACTGGAGGTCGGCGCTGACCGCGCCCGTGTTGTCGCCGGTCGGCTTGGCCGTGATGGTGGCGGCGCGGGCGCCGTCGATCCGGGTCATCGAGACCGGGCCGTCGACCAGCTGCACCGTGGCGATGTCGCCGAGGGTGAGGCCGCGCGGGCCCATCGGCAGCTTCTTCAGCTCATCCGTCGTCGTGGCCGGCTTCGCCGACTTCACCACGATGTCGCGCTCGGTGTCGTCGAGGATCGCCTTGCCGCTGGTGGTGCCGCGCACGCGCCTGGGCGACGGCGGCGCCGAGCTTCGTAGTCGTCGAAACCGGCGGCCGCGGCCTTGGAGTTGGCCCTGACCGAGATCCTGCGGGACCGACTGCGACAGGTCGCTGGCTGACGTCCGTGACGTCGTCGAGCTTCGCGACCGCGTCGCGCACCTGCTCCGACGCCTTGTCCAGGACGTCGCCGTCGGCGGCCTTCACGACCACGCGCTGAGGTCCTGGCTGCCGAAGCCGTCACCGGCCGCGATCGTCGTCGTACCGATCCCGGACAGCTTGCCGAGCTCGCGCTCGATGCGGTCCTGCGTCCTCGTACGACGCCTTGTCCTTCAGCGTCACCTGGTACGAGGCCTGGTTCGAGTCGGTGCCGCCGCCGAAGGCCGCCATGAAGCCGGACGAGCCGACGGTGACCTGGTAGTCCTTGATCTCGTCGATGCCCTGGAGCACCTTCTCGACCTTCCGGGCGGCCTCGTCCGACGCGGCGAGGCTGGTGCCGGGCTTCAACTCCTGCTTGATGGACAGGACTTCCTGCTCGCCCTGGTCGAAGAAGTTGGTCTTCAGGAGCGGCGCCATGCCGAACGTGCCGACGAGGACCACGACCGCGATCATGAGGCTGGTGAAGCGGCGGCGCGTCGCGAAGCGCAGCACCGGGACGTAGATCCGCTGCAGCCAGGAGCGGGCCTCCTTCTCCTCGGCCTTGCGGCGGGCCTCCTCCGGGTCGACGCCCTGGATCGCCTTGGGCGGGCGCAGGAACCAGTACGAGAGGACCGGCACGACGGTCAGCGAGACGAGCAGGGACGCGAGGAGCGCCGCCGTCACGGTGATCGAGAACGAGCCGAACAGCTCGCCGACCATGCCGCCGACCAGGCCGATGGGGAGGAAGACCGCCACCGTCGTCAGGGTCGAGGACGTGACGGCGCCGGCCACCTCGCGGACCGCCTTGAGGATCGCCTCCTGGCGCTCCTCGCCGTAGCCGAGGTGACGCTTGATGTTCTCCAGGACGACGATCGAGTCGTCGACGACGCGGCCGATCGCGATGGTCAGCGCGCCGAGCGTCAGCATGTTCAGGAGAGGTCGCGGGTCCACAGCACGATCAGCGCGAGGACCACGGACAGCGGGATGGAGACCGCCGTGACGAGCGTCGATCGGATCGACGCGAGGAAGACCAGGATCACCAGGACCGCGAAGAGCAGGCCGAGCGCGCCCTCCGTGGTGAGGCCCGAGATGGACTTCGCGACGGCCGGGCCCTGGTCGCTGACGACGGTCAGCTTCGCGCGCGGAGCCGAGGTCCTGGCGGAGGTCGGGCAGCTTGTCCTCGACCGCGTCCGAGATGGAGACCGCGGAGCCGTCGTGGTCCATGGTGACCATGACCGCGAGGCTGGGGCGGCCGTCGGTGCGGGTGAGCGAGTCGGCCTTGACGGCTGCTGCTTCACCGTGGCGATGTCGTCGAGGCGTACGGGCTTCTTGACGCCCTCCCCGGTGATCATCAGGTTCTCGATCTGCCGCAGCGAGGTGAAGCCGCCGCCGACCTGGACCGTGCGGTTCTTGCCGTCCTCGTCGAAGGAGCCCGCGGGCAGCGTGGCGCCGCCCGCCTGCAGGACTGGCTCAGCGCCGGCACGCCGACGCCGCCGCGGCCATCTTCCGGTCGTCGGGCGTGACGTCGACCTGAGGTCGCGGACGCCGTCGACGGTGACCTGGCCGACGCCGTCGATGTCCTTGAGGGACGGCACGACGGTCTTGTCGAGCTGGTCGGCGAGGGCCTGCTGGTCCTTGTCGGAGGTGACAGCGAGCACGACGGTGGGGATAGTCGTCGGTCGACCCGGCGATGACCTGCGGGTCGACGTCGTCGGGGAGCTGGGCCCTGGCCCGGTTGACGGCCTGCTGGACGTCGGCGACGAGCTGCTTGAGTCGCTGCCGTTGCCGTGGTCGAACTGGGCGAGGAGCACGGCGTTGCCCTCTGCTCGCCGTGGACGTGATGCCGGTGATCCCGTCGACCGCGTCGATGGAGTTCTCCAGCGGCTCCACGACCTGCTTCTCGACCACAGTCCGGGGACGCCCCTGGTACGGGGCGAGGACGGAGACCATGGGCAGTTCGATGGTGGGCAGCAGCTGCTGCTTGAGCTGGGGGATCGCGATGGCGCCGAAGGCGATCGCGATGATCGACATCAGCCCGATCAGGGCGCGCTGGGCGAGGCTGAATCTCGACAGCCAGGACATGAAGTGGGTCTCCGTGGACGTGAGCGGGGGGACGACGGCCCCTGTCACGGACATGCACAAGGGCCCGCGTACACCCTCAGCCATGAGGATGGCCGGATTCGTCGCCCCAGGTCCCGTTCTCGGGCGGCGCGTACTGCGGGCGGAGTACGCGCCGGGCGGCCTCACTCCACCCTTGGGCGGACCAGACCCGATTCGTACGCGATGACGACGAGTTGGGCACGGTCGCGGGCGCCGAGCTTGGCCATGGCGCGGTTCACGTGCGTCTTCACGGTGAGCGGGCTGACCTCCAGGCGCTCGGCGATCTCGTCGTTCGACAGACCGCCCGCGACCTGGACGAGCACCTCGCGCTCCCGGCCGGTGAGCGCGCCGAGCCGCTCGGCGTGGCTGCCGGCCGCCGCGGCCCCCTCCTCGTAACCCTCGCCCTGCGCAAGGAACTTGGCGATCAGCCCCTTGGTCGCGGCGGGCGACAGCAGCGCCTCACCGGCGGCCGCGATGCGCACCGCGCCGAGCAGTTCGTCGGGCTCGGCGCCCTGCCGAGGAAGCCGGAGGCGCCCGCGCGCAGCGACTGCACCACGTACTCGTCGACCCGAACGTCGTCAGCATCACCACGCGCACATGGGCGAGTTCGGGGTCGGCGCTGATCTCCCGGGTGGCGGCGAGACCGTCGGTGCCGGGCATCCGGATGTCCATGAGGACGACGTCGGGCCGCTCGGTGCGGGCGAGCCGGACGGCCTCCGCGCCGTCCGAGGCCTCCCCACCACTTCCATGTCGGGTTCGGAGTCGACGAGCACGCGGAAGGCGCTGCGCAGCAGGGCCTGGTCGTCGGCATCAACAGGACCCTGATCGTGCCGCTCGTCATGGCGTGGCATCCCCGAAGTGGTGGTGCGGGCGTTGACCGGAAGGATCGCATGGACGCGGAAACCGCCGCCGTAGCGCGGTCCCGCGGTGAGGGCGCCGCCGAGCGCGGTGACGCGCTCGCGCATGCCGAGCAGGCCGTGTCCGCCGTTGCTGTCGGCGGCGTCGGGGTCAGTCGCTGCCGTCGGTGTCGGCGGGCGGGGCGGTGGTCCCGGGGCCGTTGTCGAGGACCGAGACCTCTACGTTCGGTCCCACGCGCACCACGCTGACCTCGGCCTTCGCTTCCGGACCCGCGTGCTTCTGCACGCTCGTCAGCGCTCCTGCACGACGCGGAACGCGGCGAGGTCGACGGCGGCGGGCAGGGCGGGGGCGCCTCGGCGCAGGGCCACCTCGACCGGGAGGCCCGCGTGCCGTGAAGGTGTCGACGAGGTCGTCGAGGCGGTCCAGGCCGGGGGCCGGCTCGGTGGGCGCCTCCGGGTCGCCGGTCTGCCGCAACAGGCCGACGGTCGCCCGAGTTCGTTGAGCGCGGAGCGGCTGGCCTCGCGAACGTGCGAGAGGGCCTCCTTGGCCTGGTCGGGCCGCTTGTCCATGATCGTGGGCGGCGACCCCGGCCTGCACGCTGACCAGGGCGATGTGTGCGCGACGACGTCGTGCAGATCGCGGGCGATCCGCAGCCGCTCCTCGGCGACGCGCCGCCTGGCCTCTCCTCGCGGGTGCGCTCGGCCCGCTCGGCGCGCTCCCGGATGGCGTCGACGAAGGCATCGGCGGGAGCGCACGGCGTCGCCAGCCGCCGCGGCCATGCCGGTCCACGCGAAGATCCCGAGGTTCTCCTGGGAGTACCAGGGCAGCGGGCCGACGAACATGGCGACACCGGTCAGCACCGCCATCGAGCCCAGGCCCACGCGCCAGGTGGTGGGCCGGTCCGTGGTGGCGGCGACCGTGTAGAGCGCGACGACCGCGGACATCACGACGGGGGCGCGGGGTTCGCCGGTGACCAGTTCGACGAGGGAGACGGTGGAGGTCGCGGCGAGCACGGGCATCGGGGCGATGCGCCGAAGACAGGGCCGCGGCGCCCAGCACCATCAGGAAGAGGCTGAGGACGTCCGGGGTGCGGGCGCCCCAGTGCGTACGTGCCCTCGGGGCTGTGCGGGTCGACGAAGGAACCGGCGACCATGCAGACGAGGACGGCCGCGGCGAGGATGGCGTCCAGGGCCAGGGGATGCGTCCTGGCCCACCGTACGAGGGGGGTCACCGGGGTCACGGTAGCCGCCCCCTTCATCTGTGCGGCACCGCGGGCTCGGTGCGAGGCGAGGGTCAGCCGGGGATCAGGCCGTCGTCGCTGAGCATGTCGCGGACCTCCTCCAGCGTCGCGTCGGACGCCGGGAGGATCAGCTCGAGAGGGCTCCAGGGCGTCGTCGGGAGTGGCTCGCCCAGGCGGCGAACGGCACTCGAGGAGCTGGGTGAGGGTCCGGCGGAAGCCCGGCCGTCCTTCTCCATCTCCGCGTGAGTTCAGTCGTACCCAGCTAAAGTTGAGTTCGGCGAAGTGGTACGTCGGGTCTACTTCTCTGGCTCCCCATGAGTCCGTACGAGTCACGCACGGCCTCTCATGCTGCTATCTGCTGTACCAAGCGAGGGTGTCTCTGCGGCATGCTGCAGCCTGCTGGCTGTCCCGCACCGCCTCAGATCGCTGCTGGGAGGCGGACGTGCTCAGCCTGCCAGCATCGGCACTTCATGCGCTGCAGTTCAGCTCTGCCATCTGTATGCTCACCGCACAGCCGTGATCCAGCATCGGACTGGATGTCAAAGTCCTTGGCCAGGCCCGACGAGGTCGAATCGAGCAGCGCCCGAGGCGGGCTGGTCGTCGATGGCGCCGGCCCGCGCCTAGCAGCTGGGCGGTCTTGTCTCGGCCCGCTGGATCGCCATGCATGTAGCGTCGCCATCTCTCGGAGATGCCGGAGAACGCCTCAGCCGATCCGGGTCTGCGCCTGGGCACGCGGTGATAATGGGTGGCACGTCGATGGTCTCCTTCTTCTAGATACGGAGAGGCAGTCGACCTCGGCTCTGCAATAGCTCGCTGCGCTGCATGCAGGGTGGGCTCTCACTCCATCGCTCCCTGCAGCGTCTGGTGCTGCGTCTCCAGTCCGTGACCTGCTGCTGGAGTGCGGCGCGACGGCTCGTCAGCGCCTCACGTGCCAGGTCCTCACGGCCGAGCGCGAGCGCCTTGCAGGCCCTGGTCCTCCAGCGTGAGGACTGCGACTGGAGCTGGTCTCAGCTGCAGCTCGAGGCGCTTGCGGGAGGTCGCCACGTCGGCGACGCCGCGACGCACTTCTGCAGCAGCTCCAGCTGCTTCTGGTACGAGTAATCGAGGGTCTCGCGCGGGTCCTCGGCCCGGTCAAGGGCCTTGTTCGCCTTCGCGCGGAAGATCATCCCCATACGCTTCATGACACCGCTCATGGGCTTCGCGCGCCCCCTTCTGACAGATCCAGCCGACGGTCAAGGCCCCGGCACTGCGACACAACCCACAGTACGGGTCCTGCATCTATTACCGCACTGTTCAGGTGCGGATGCGCTCATCACGGACGACTGCGTCCCGACCCGCTCCGGCGTAAGGAGTAGGTGGCCCCGTCTCCCCTCTCAGGTCAGGGACGCAGGGTGTTGCCGGATCGTTCCCCACGGGCCTGTGGTCCATGCATCGATCCACCACGTACCCTTGGGCTTTGTGTTCCGTAGCCGATCCAAGGACGACAGCGGCACCGGCCGCCAAGCGCCTCGGTAGCCGAGTCCACGCAGCCCCGAGACCGCAGGCGCCCACGGGCCGCCCCACGCCGAAGCGCTAGCGAGGCCCAGACGCAGCGCCGCAGCGTGGCCAACACCCGAGATGACGCCGAAGGAGGCCCGGTCCCGCCAGCGCGAGGAGCGCCGCACCGCGATGGAGCGCCAGCGCTCCGCTCTCGCGAGCGGTGACGAGCGCTACCTGCCCGCCCGTCACAAGGGCCCGGTGCGCAAGTACGCGCGTGACTTCGTCGACTCGCGCTTCTGCATCGCCGAGTACTTCCTGCCGATGGCGGTGATCATCCTCGTCCTGAGCATGGTCCGCGTCGGCTCGCTGCAGAACATCGCGCTTCTGCTCTGGCTCTTCGTGATCGTCGCGATCGTGATCGACTCGGCTCTCACCGGCTTCCGTCTGAAGAAGAAGCTGGCGGAGAAGTTCCGAACGAGCGCCGCAGGGCGCCGTCGCGTACGCGCTGATGCGCACGCTCCAGATGAAGCGCCTCCGTCCGCCCAAGCCCTGCAGGTCAAGCGCGGGGAGCGGCCCTGAGCACGGAAGCCTTCGCCGGCGACGCGGTGGGCTCCTGGCTGGAGAAGCTGGGGGCCTGCGCAATGTCGTACGGCAGGAACTGGTGGCCCGGCAGCTCGACGAGCAGATAGCCGGGCGGTTCCCCTGTCGGGCAGCGGCTGCGGGTGCTCGACGTCGGGATGGGCCAGGGCACGCAGGCGCTGCGTGGCTGGCCCGCGCCGGGCACAAGCGTGACCGGCGTCGAGCAGGATCCGAGATGGTCGCCGCGGCCGGGCGCTGCGCTCGCCGCGGAGCCGGAGGGCGTGCGGGAGCGCGTCCGGATCGTGCAGGGCAGCGGCATGGAGACCGGCGTCCACTTCCTGCCGGGCAGTTTCGACGTCGTGCTCTGTCACGGCGCGTCCTCATGGCCGTCGAGGATCCCGACGCGCTGCTCGCCGGGCTGGCGCGGATGCTGGCCCCGGGCGGGCTGCTCGCGCTGCTCGTGCGCAACGCCGACGCGCTGGCGATGCGGCCGGGGCTCGGCGGCGACTGGGTCACCGCGCTCGGCGCGTTCGACTCATCGAAGTACCACCGACCGGCTCGGCTCGACGTACGGGCCGACCGGCTTGACACCCTGACGGCGACGCTCGCCGGCATCGGGGCCCCGCTGCACGCCTGGTACGGGGTGCGGGTCTTCACCGACCAGCGCGGCCGACGGTGCGGCGACTTCCCGAGCGCGGTGAGCTGCAGACGCTGCTCGCGGCGGAGGAGCGGGCGGGGCGCAGCGATCCGTACCGACGGGTGGCCGCGCTGTTGCACCTGTGCGGCGTGCGGGGCTCGAGCACGGCCGCGGTCGACCGCGGGCGGGCCTCGCCGGGGTCCGGCCCGGGTCCGCTGTTCGGCGGATCGGCGCGGGCGGGGGCGGCGGACGGCGTGACAATCCGGGCATGGATGCCCTTCGCGTACTCGGGCCCGTTCGCGTCCGCTGCGGGTCGCACTCCCCCTGACCGCCACCGTCTGCTCGGTGGCGCTGGTCGGCGGCTGCTCGGACTCCGGCTCCGGGGGCTCGTCGTCCTCGGACTCCACGACGCAGGCCGCCGCCGCTTCCGTGAACGATCTGCAGAGCGATTACCAGAAGGTGATCAGGGACGTGCTGCCGTCCGTCGTCCAGATCCAGGCCTCGTCCGGCCTCGGCTCGGGTGTCGTCTACGACGACGAGGGCCACATCGTGACGAACGCCCATGTGGTGGGCGACGAGAGAGACGTTCAAGGTGACGACGTCGACGAACGAGACTCCGCTGATCGGCGAAGCTCGTGTACGCGTATCCGGCCCAGGACCTCGCCGTGATCAAGCTGGAGAAGGTGCCGGACGGGCTGCGGGCGGCGGAGTTCGCGGACTCGTCGAAGGTCGAGGTCGGGCAGATCACGCTGGCGATGGGGTCGCCGCTCGGCTCCGTCGTCGAGCGTCACGCAGGGCATCGTGTCGGCGACCGGGCGGACCGTGAGCGAGGGGCGTTCCGGTGGGGGCACCGGTGCCACGATCGCCAACATGGTGCAGACGTCCGCGGCGATCAATCCCGGCAACAGCGGGGGCGCCCTGGTGAACCTGGACAGTCAGGTGATCGGCATTCCGACGCTGGCGGCGACCGATCCCGAGCTGCGTGACAGCGCGGCGCCGGGCATCGGGTTCGCGATCCCGTCCTCCACCGTCACGAAGATCGCCGACCAGATCGTCGAGGACGGCAGGGTGTCGGACTCCGGGCGGGCGGCGCTCGGCATCACCGGGCGGGTCGCGGTCGACGGTGACCTGGAGCCGGCCGTGTCGATCGTGTCCGTGACGGACGCGCGCGGCGGAGAAGCGGGGCTGCGGGCGGGTGACGTGATCACCCGGTTCGGCGACGCGGCGGTCACGACGATGACGTCGTTGCAGGTTGCGCTGGCCGCTGAGGAGCCTGGGCAGAAGGTTCGGGTGACGTATACCCGGGCGGGGCGAAGCGACGAGGTCGAGTGTGACGCTCGGCGAGATGTGAGTGACCGGGTCTCTTTGCTGCGCGGCACCGGGGTTGCGGCGAGGCCGGCCTGGCCGGGGCCACCGGATTCCTGCTGCGCGGCACCGCTGCCGTGAGGTCGACCGGGGTCGGGCCCTCACTGACATGGATGCGCCGCACCGGGGGCCGCTCGCACATCCCTGCCGCCCCAGGCGGCAGATTGCCCAAGGCGCGGTGGGGTGGGCCTAAGCCCGCGGCCAGCGGGAGTAGCCTCGAGCCTTCGCCCGACGGAGTGGGGTGGGCCTGAACCTGCGGCCAGCGGGAGTAGCCTCGAGCCTTCGGCCGCCGACGGGCGGTCCGAAGCCCCAGCCAGCGGGGCGCCGAAGCTCGCGGCCAGCGGATGCGATCCGAACCCCGCAGTCGGCGGGGCGGTCCGAAGCGACGTCGGGGTTGAGGGACGGAGTCCCCTCAACCTTGGTGGGTGGGTGGGAGTGCGGGGAGGAGAAGCGGGCCGGTTTAAGCGGATGCGTCTTCCGCATGGAGGCTCATCGGGCCGTAGATGACCGTGCTGTCCTCGGAGAGGGTGACCTGGTCGGCGCCGCCCTCCGCCAGTTCCTTCCAGTACCGCCGATCCAGGACTCGGCGTCTGCGTCGTGAACTCCTCCGGCCGCACCTGCCGGAGACACCTCCGTGCCAAGCGACTTCTCGAACCGCCACACGTCCACGCCGCCATGTCAGCCTCCAGAGGCTCGCTGTCCCTGGAAGCCTAGCCGGGCGCGCGGCGCCGCAGCCGCGCGGGAGGATCTTCCTGTGGAACTGACCCGTCGCTCGGCACCGGTGCGACGGACTGCCCGCTCTCGGCACCGCCCGTGCGCGGCCTGCGCGACCGCGCTCGGCGGCCGCCCGCGCCGCGACGGCCCGCTGATCGACGGCACGCCGCTGCTCGATCTGACGCCGGGCGCCGCTTCGCCGCGGCCCGCGCGGGCCACAGCGCTGGGCGAGCGTACGGCAGGTGCTGCTCTCGCACCCGCACGACGGCCCGCGGCTCGAGGCGTCCCGGCGGGCCGCCGCAGCCGGGCCGGGTGCCGGACGGCCGGGAGCTCGCGCTGATGAGCGGGCACCGGGTGCGGGCGCTCGCCCTGGACGCGCCGGGCACCGGGCACGAGGTGGTGGGGCCGGACGGCCAGCGGTTGCTGCGACCTGCCGCCGCCGCGCCCGCCGGTCTGGAGGAGACGCGCAAGCCGTACGAGATGGTCGTCGCCGACGTGGTCGGGCGGCCGACGCGCTGGCCCGGCTGCGGTCCGTGGGCGCGGTCGGGCCGACCACCGACGTCCTCGCCGTGCACCTGGACCACGACGCGCCGCCGGGCCCCGAGCCGATCGCGCGGCGGCTCGCCGCGGCGGGCGCGCGGGCCGTGCCGGACGGGACGACGCTGGACGTCGGCGTGGCCGAGGACGTGCCCGACGCGCCGCGCCGCACGCTGGTCACCGGCGCCCGCTCGGGGAAGTCGGTCGAGGCGTGAGCGGCGCCTGAGGCGTCTCCCCGACGTGCCGGTACGTGGCGACGGGCGGCACGCGCGGGGCGGTGACACGGAGTGGGCGCAGCGGGTCGCCACGCACCGGGAGCGGCGGCCGCCGTGGCGGACCGCCGAGACCTCCAGCGATCTCGTCCCGCCCACTGACCGACGCGGAGGATCACCGCTGCCGCCGCTCGTGGACTGTCTGTCACTGTCAGGCTGACGCACGCCATAGTGGACGAGGTCGGGGCCTGGGACGACGCGGAGTGGCCGGGCGGGGAGCGGGCGCTGCGGGAGAAGGTGGCCGCGCTACGTCGACGCCGTGCGCCGCACCCGGCGTACGGTCGTGGCCGTCCCGAACGAGGTCGGCTCGGGGATCGTGCCCGCGACCGCGTCCGGGCAGCGCTACCGCGACGAACTGGGGCGGCTGAACGCGGCGCCGCCGCGATGCGCGAGCACGTGCTGCTGGTCGCGCCGGCCAGGCGCTGGCGCTGCGCGGCTGACGGGGGCTCAGCCGGCGTCGGGGTTGCGGCGCGCGATGACGCGTAGGCGTTGGCGAAGCCGGTCGCGGCTTGCCAGGGGGGCCAGCAGCCGGTCGGCGGAGCGGGCGGCGAGGAGGGCGGGCGCCGAGGCGTGCGTCAGGGTCCGGCGCAGTCTGCGCTGGGCGTCGCTGGGGGTCTTGGTGCGCCACGGGCTGTCGGCGGCGGGCAGGCAGTGGCCGAGGAACAGGGCGCAGGCCGCCGTCAGGTCGAGCGGGACGTGCGGGGTGCGACGGTCGACGGCGACGACCGTGTAGCCGAGGGCGGCGAGTTCGGCGCAAAGGTTGTCCTGCGGGATGAAGTGCAGGTGCTGCGGCTGGAAGTAGGAGACCCACCACTTGCCGAGGAGCGCGGCGTAGCGGCTCTCGGGGTCGGGGACCTCGATCAGCAGGTGGCCGCCGGGGCGCAGCACGCGGTGGGCCGCCTTGAGTTCCTCGCGCGGGTCGAGGGAGTGCTCCAGGTAGCGGGAACATGCTCATCGCGTCGTAGCGGCCCGCGAGCCGGGGCGCGAGTTCGTGAGTGAAGCCGCGGTGGGCCTCCTCGATGCGGCCTGGCGGCGGCCCTCCTCGACGCCGTCACCGATGTCGAGGCCGTCGAACGCCGTGTACGGCAGGGCACCTCCTTGGCGGCGGCCGGGAAGCGGGCGTGGCCGGTGCCGACGTCGAGCCAGGCCTCCGGCTCCAGGAAGTGGGCGAGGGCGTGGGTGGCGGCCCGGTGACGCCTGGTGGAGGTCTGCGCGCCGAAGATCCGCTCGGCCTGGTCGGCGCCGAGGCCGTCGTAGAAGTCGCGGTAGTAGAAGTTGAGGCCCTCGGGGGTCAGGCGGGGGTTCTGGAACGAGTGGGCGCAGCTGCGGCACTGGTCGATCGTGAAGGTGCCGGGCTTGTGCTGGAGGAGGTCGGTGGTGCGCAGTCGCGTGCCCAGCTTCGTGGAGCCGCACCAGGGGCAGTCGGGTCGGCGGGGCTCGTGGATGCCTTCGGTGCCCCGGGCGAGTTCGGTGAGGTAGGCGGGGCGGCGCTCGGCCACGGCCTGGGCTGAGGGGGACATGGGTGACTCGGCTCCTGGTGCTGGGACGGGCTTCGGGAGGACTGGGAGGGTTGGGACGGCTTCGGGAGGACTGGAGAGCTGGGGGATCGGTGAGACCGGAGGGACATCGCGGTACGACAATCCGATATGAACCGGAACGTAGGGGATCGACGCCCATGCAATGACGCTGTGGAGCCAGTGCATCGCATGGCGTAACCGGCCGCTGGAAGCCCGCCCCGCCGACCGCCGTCGCGGCCGGTACTGTTCGGCGAATGAGCTCGCTGAATCTCTGACGACTTCACCGATCTGATCGAGCGTCCCGACGGCGGGACCCGCCGCGACGCCGAGGAGCGCAGGGCCCGGTTCGCCGTTCCGCCCGGCGCGCTCGGCCGCGCCTCGACGAACTGGGCGAGTGGCTCACGGCCGCCCAGGGCGCCGTGCCCGTACGGCCCGTGACGCAGCCGCGCGTGATCCTCTTCGCCGGCGACCACGGCGTCGCCGAGCTCGGTGTGTCGGGCCGGCCCGCCGGGACCGCGGCCGATCTGGTCCGCGAGGCCGTCGAGGGCGCGAGCGCCGGCGCGGTGCTCGCGCGGCGGCTGGGCGTCGAGGTGCGGGTCGTCGACGTGTCGCTGGACTGCGAGCCGGAGGAGCTGCCGAAGGCCGTGGTGAGCCATCGGGTGCGGCGCGGCTCGGGGCGCCTCGGCACCGAGGACGCGCTCACCTGGAGGAGGCCGAGGCGGCGCGTTCCGGGCGGGCATGGCGATCGCCGACGAGGAGGCCGACTCGCGGCACGGACCTGGTGGTGCTCGGCGACCTCAGCGTGGGCGGCACCACGGCCGCGGCGACGATCATCGCCGCGCTGTGCGGCACCGAGCGCGTCCGTGGTGACCGGCCGTGGCGGCGACCCCATCGACGACCTCGCGTGGATGCGCAAGTGCGCGGCGATCCGCGACGGTCTGCGCCGGGCCCGCCCGGTCCTCGGCGACCAGTTGCAGTGCTGGCGACGGTGGGCGGCGCCGATCTCGCGGCGGCGACCGGGTTCCTGCTGCAGAGCGCGGTGCGCCGTACGCCGGTGATCCTGGACGGCGTCGTGTCGGCGGCCTGCGCGCTGGTCGGCCAGCGGGTCGCGTTCCGGGCGCCGGACTGGTGGCTGGCCGCGCACA
The DNA here is from genome assembly GCF_030766975.1 of Streptomyces sp. KL116D. NCBI lineage: Bacteria > Bacillati > Actinomycetota > Actinomycetes > Kitasatosporales > Streptomycetaceae > Streptomyces > Streptomyces sp. KL116D. The sequence continues at coordinate 138,820 of NZ_JASERH010000087.1, forward strand.
CCAGCGGTGAGCCCGGCCAGGCGAAGGCGCTGGACCGGATGGCCGCGGACCCGCTGCTCGACCAGGGCGTGCGCCTCGGCGGCGGCACGGGCGGGCTGCTGGCCCTGCCGTTGGTGCAGGCCGCTGCGCGCTGGCCGCGGAGTTGCCCGTGTCGTCCGACTGAGGGCACGTCGCAGCCGTCGGAAGCCGCGGTCGCATCTGCTCGGTGCGTGAGCAGACGCGACCGCGGCTGCTCCGTGGCTGAGCGCGCAGTTCCCCGCGCCCTTTCGGGAGCGCCGTAGCCAGGAACCCCCCAAATGCCCCCATATGCTCCCAGGTCATGGGAGATACTGCGGACCAGTACACCGACCTCACGACGCGCCGCAGGGATTCACCGTCTGGTATCTCCGGGTCGTCACCTTCCTCAATCTGCGTTGAGCGCCGTCTGGGTCTCCTTCGGGCAGGACCTGCGCCGCCACAACGAGAGAACGTACTTCACCCCCTACCTCCTCGCGGCGGGTTTCTCCTCCGCCGTCGTGGCCTGGTTCCTGGCGGTCACGATGCGGCGCCGCAAGCGCGCGGCGTGGATCCTCAACCTCGTCCTGAGCGGGCTGTTCTTCCTGCTGTTCGCCTTCGTGATGGGCTCTTCCCGAGGTACGGCAGTACGCGCAGAACTGGATCTCGCTGGTGCTGACCGCCGCGTTCGTCGTCGCGCTGCTCCTCGGGCGCCGCGAGTTCTACGCGGAGGGCGACCGCTCGAACGCGAAGCTGGCGGCGCTCGTCGCGGTCGGCGGCCTGCTGGTCACCTCGCTCTTCGCGACGTTCCTCGTCACGGTCACCAACCACGCGCACGACGAGCACCGTTCGACGTTCCTGGAGCGCCGGCGGTACGCCGGTGCACCCTCGCGGCTGATCTCGGTCGCGTCGAACGACGCATGCACTTTACCACTCGGCATCACGACGCCGAACTCGTGAACGTCGTCATCAACGTCCTGTCCACGGCACCGCTCATCTGCCATCGTCTACGCCGCGTCTCCGCTCGCGCAGGGCCGTCGATCCGCTCGCGGCGCGACGACGAGGCGAAGCTGCGCGCCCTGCTCGACAAGGACGGCGAGCGCGACTCGCTCGGCTACTTCGCGCTGCGCCGCGAGAAGTCCGCCGATGTGGTCGCCGACGGGCAAGGCCGCGGTGACGTACCGCGATCGGCGGGCGTCGCTCGCCTCCGGTGACCCGATCGGCGACCCGGAGGCCTGGCCGGCGCGCGATCGAGCCGTGGCTCGCCGAGGCGGGTGCACGGCTGGATCCCGCCGTGATGGGCGCAGAGCGAGGAGGCGCCGGCACGGTCTGGCCGCCCGGCACGGCCTCGACGCGCTCGAACTCTGGCGACGAAGCTGCATCGTGTGGAGACGGACGAGTTCACGCTCGAAGGGCGGGCGATGCGCACCGTCGGCGGCTGCGCGTGCAACCGCGTCCAGCGCGCGGGCCGCTCGGTCCGCATCCGGCGCCACGAGGACATTCCCGCCGACGAGAGACGTGCCTCCGCGGAAGCGGGCCGACGACTGGCGCGACGGGGCGACCAGCGCGCGGCTTCTCGATGGCGCTCGGCCGCTCGGCGACCCGGCGGACGGCCGGTGTGTGATGCTCTCGAATGCACCGACGGGGAGGGCGAGTTGAAGGCAGTGCTGTCTTCGTCCCGTGCCGAACGGCCTCTCGCTGGATCTGATGCGCCGTGACCGCGACTCCGAGAACGGCCTGATGGAGTTCATGGTCATCGCACTCCTGCAGCTGCGCACCGGAGATCGGGATCGACACAGGTCTCTGCTCAACTTCGCGATGTTCCGGTCCGATCTTCGATCAGTGGCTCGCGACTCGGCGCGTGGCCGGTGCTGCGCCTGTGGCGCTCGCTGCTCAGCTTCTTCTCCCGGTGGTGGCAGATCGAATCGCTGTACCGGGCCAGCGCCAGAGCACCTGGCCCATCTGCGCCCCGCTTCCTGCTCTTCGAGAAGAGCGCCGCTGCGATCGCGGATCGGCGTCGCGCCGGCCCGCGCCGAGGGCTTCCTCGAAGTGCCGGACTGCCGAGGTGGCTGCGCCGCGGACGCCTGGAGCGTTCAGTGAGGGAAGCGGCCGCAGGAGAGCGGGGCCCGCTGTTCAGCCGCGGTGCGGGACGTCACCGCCGCGGCCCGCGGCGATCCCGCATGACGATCGCGCGGTCTGTCTGACGGCCGCGTTCCAGTACGTCCAGAATCCAGCCCGTTGGGGCTATCAGTCGTCAGGATCGTCAGCTCGGTGCGGGCCGACGACCCGCGGTGGCAGGCCCTCCTGCGCACCCGCTCTCCCTCTCGTGCCGGCCCTCGACCTGCCCGTGTGGGGTGCGCTCGCCCAGATCCTGCTGGTGTTCGGCATCGCGAGCTCTGTCTGGGCTGGTGGCACACGCTCGTGACCGCGTACGTCGCCACGCTCGCGGGCACCCTCTACGCGCGCAGTCGGCATCGCCATCGGCCCGGACGGTCCGTTCGGGCTGCCCGCCTCGGACGCGCAGGTACTGCTCGACACCGCCCGTCGGCGGCGGCTCGTCGGCTCGCGGTGTACCTGCTGCTGGCGCTGCGAAGCCGGTTCACCGGCGCGCGTCGTCGTCTCGCCATGGTCGTCGAGTGCGCGGTCAAGCCGAACCTCGCGGGCAAGGAGCACCTCGCCGCGATCGGCGCGGTGCTCATGGTGTGCGTCGTGCGCTCGACGGCTCGCGGAAGCCTCCGACCAGATCCTGGAAACGGCGGCTGACCCGGTTCCAGCGGCGGTCGTGCCGGAAGGCCCGCAGCGTCGCCCGGGCCCTGGCGCGGGGGCGCCGCCGGTACCGGCGGCGGGCCCAGAGCGAGGTGGGGCGGGCCAGCCGGACCGCCCCGACCCAGGCGACGACCGGCACCAGGACCCCGACGAGCGCCAGCCGCGGCTTGCCCTTCAGCAGCGTCACGACGACGAACAGGAAGTTCAGGACCAGCGTCGTGATGAGGGTGCCGCGGTCGTGCTGCTCCTCCTGCGTCATGTCGTTCACGCCCAGCGGGGAGAAGCCGCAGACCACCAGGCCGCCCAGCGCCGCCGCCAGCACCACCACCTCGACGCTCTGCCGCCCCTGCTCGCTCCAGTACACGTCGTCCAGGTGCAGCACCAGCGCGAACTCGTCGAGCACCAGGCCCGCCCCGACGCCGAAGACGACGGCGCACACGCACGCGGTGATGCCGTGCCGGCCGCTGCCGACCGCGCCGAACCCGCCCGCGACCATCAGCACGACGCCCGGCACCACGTGGTGGATGTGCGTGCCGCCCGGCGAGATGTCGCGGAACGGGCCGCGGCCGGCCCGGATCAGCCGGGTCACGGTCCTGGTGAGCAGGAAGGTCGCGACGAACGACAGCAGCGCGAGCAGCAGCGGCAGCTTGCCCGGCTCGGTGATGTTCCGGTACCACCAGTCGCCCATGGGTCCATCGTGCGGGCGGGGAGCGGGCGCCGCCCGTCGGCACGGCCACGCCGGGTAGCCTCCCCCGGTGTCCGCAACGAACCCCCGCGCCTCCCTGCCCGACGGCCTGCGCTTCGCCTTCGGCACCCTCACCGTGCTGCCCGTCACCGTCACCCGCTGGGACCGGGCGGCCGCCCGCGGCGGCATGCTCTGCGCGCCGCTGGCCGGTCTGGTCGTCGGTCTCTGCGCCGCCGCGCTCGGCGGGGCGCTGACGCTGCTCGGCGCGGGCGCGTCGCTCGCGGCGGTCGCCTCGGTCGCGGTGCCGGCCGCGCTCACCCGGGGCCTGCACCTGGACGGGCTCGCGGACGTCGCGGACGGGCTGGGCAGCGGGAAACCGGCGGCGGACGCGCTGCGGATCATGAAGCAGTCGGACATCGGCCCGTTCGGCGTCGTGGTGCTGGTCCTCGCGCTGCTCGCGCAGGTGGCGGTGCTGGCCCAGCTGTACGGGGAGTCGTGGGCGCACGGCGCCGTCGCGGCGGCGGTGTGCGCGGTGACGGCCCGGCTCGCGCTGACGTTCGCGTCCCGGGCCGGGGTGCCCGCCGCCCGTCCCGAGGGGCTCGGCGCGGCGGTCGCCGGGACCGTGTCGGTGCGGGCCGCGCTGCTCGCCGGGGTGGCGGTCGTCGCGGTGACCGCGGCCGTCTCGGTGCCGGGGGCGGTCGCCGTCGTGGTGGGCTGCGGGGTGGCCGAACTGCTGCTGCGCCGGTGCGTGGCACGGTTCGGCGGGGTGACCGGGGACGTGTTCGGGGCGGTGGCCGAAGTGGCGGGCACGGCGGCGCTGGTGGTGCTGGCCCTCTGACGACGCCGACCGGGCCCGGGCCCGGTCGGGGCACGGATCGAGCCATCGGCGTAGGCTCGGCCCCGGCGGGCCAACTACCCCACGGCCCCGGCAACGAAGCCAGCCTCACCGATGAAAGAGGGACCTCACCACCGTGACTGCTCTGACTCTCAGCACCGCCGCGGCCACCGGCCTGCGCGCCGACGCCATCGTCGTCGGTGTCGCCAAGGGCTCCGCCACCAAGACCGGGGGTCTGGTCGTCGCGCCCGGCGCCGAGGCCGTGGACAAGGCGTTCGACGGAAAGCTCGCCGCCGTCCTGGAGACCCTCGGCGCCAGTGGCGGCGAGGGTGAGGTGACCAAGCTCCCCGCGCCCTCCGGCTGCAAGGCGCCGGTCGTGCTGGCGGTCGGTCTGGGTGCCGAGCCCGAGAAGGACGAGGTCTTCGAGGCCGAGGCGCTGCGCCGCGCGGCCGGTGTGGCCGCCCGCGCGCTCGCCGGGTCGAAGAAGGCCGCGTTCGCGCTGCCCGTCGAGGACGCCGAGGACGCCGGTGCGATCGCCGAGGGCGCGCTGCTCGGCGCGTACTCCTTCGACGCCTACAAGGAGTCCGCGCAGGACCCGAAGAAGGCCAAGGCGCCGCTCGCCGAGGTCGCGATCCTCGGCGGCAAGCCGCGCGACAAGGCGTACAAGGCCGAGGTCGAGCGCGTCCTGGCGCTGACCGAGGAGCTCAACCGCGCCCGCGACCTGGTCAACACCCCGCCGAACGACCTGAACCCGGAGGCCTTCGCCACCGTCGCGCAGGTCGCGGCGAAGGAGCACGGCATCAAGGTGCAGGTGCTCGACGAGAAGGCGCTGGAGAAGGGCGGCTACGGCGGCATCCTCGGCGTCGGCGCCGGTTCCGCATCGGGCCCGCGCCTGGTGAAGCTCTCGTACAAGAACTCCAAGGCGAAGAAGCACCTGGCCTTCGTCGGCAAGGGCATCACGTACGACTCGGGCGGCATCTCCCTGAAGCCGGCCGGTCACAACGAGACGATGAAGTGCGACATGGCCGGCGCCGCCGCCGTGTTCGCCGCCGTCGTCACCGCCGCGCGCCTGGGCCTCGAGGTGAACGTCACCGGCTGGCTGGCGCTCGCCGAGAACATGCCGTCCGGCTCGGCCACCCGCCCGGGCGACGTGCTGCGCATGTACTCCGGCAAGACCGTCGAGGTGCTGAACACGGACGCCGAGGGCCGTCTGGTGCTGGCCGACGCGATCGCCAAGGCCTCGGAGGAGACCCCGGACGCGATCGTCGACGTGGCGACGCTGACCGGCGCGATGATGCTGGCGCTCGGCAACCGCACGTTCGGCATCATGGCGAACGACGACGCCTTCCGTACGTCGATCCACGAGGTCGCCGAGGAGGTCGGCGAGCCGTCCTGGCCGATGCCGCTCCCGGCCGACCTGCGCAAGGGCATGGACTCGTCGACCGCCGACATCGCCAACATGGGCGAGCGGATGGGCGGCGGCCTGGTCGCCGGTCTGTTCCTGAAGGAGTTCGTCGGCGAGGGCATCACGTGGGCCCACCTCGACATCGCCGGCCCGGCCTTCAACGAGGCCGGCCCGTTCGGGTACACGCCGAAGGGCGGCACGGGTTCCGCCGTCCGCACGCTGGTCCGCCTCGCGGAGCGGACGGCCGCGGGCGACCTCGGCTGACCCGTCCCTGACGTCGGCTCCCACGTCGGCTCCCACGTCGTCGAACAGCCCCGGGTGCACCGCACCCGGGGCTGTTCGCTTTCGACGAAATCCGCAGGGTTCGCACCACTTGGCACACCTGTTTCCGGTGTAACCACCGTCTCAGACCCCGGCCCGACGTCCCGCATGCCTTCGACAAGTGCGAGGATGGGGGACGGCAGGACAGGGCCCCCACCACAGGGCCGAAGCAAAAAAGCGGCCGGACACCAGCCGCCGCCCGGTCACTGGAGACCGGCGTACGGCGCACATGCATGGAGGACGTGACGTGGCGAACGACGCCAGCACCGTTTTCGACCTAGTGATCCTCGGCGGTGGCAGTGGCGGTTACGCCGCGGCCCTGCGCGGAGCGCAGCTGGGCCTGGACGTCGCCCTGATCGAGAAGAACAAGCTCGGCGGCACCTGCCTGCACAACGGCTGCATTCCGACGAAGGCCCTGCTGCACGCCGGCGAGATCGCCGACCAGGCGCGCGAGGCCGACCAGTTCGGTGTCAAGGCCACCTTCGAGGGCATCGACATCAACGCCGTCCACAAGTACAAGGACGACGTGATCTCCGGCCTGTACAAGGGCCTGCAGGGGCTCGTCGCCTCCCGCAAGGTGACGTACATCGAGGGTGAGGGCCGGCTGTCCTCCCCGACGTCCGTGGACGTCAACGGCCAGCGCGTCCAGGGCCGCCACGTCCTCCTCGCGACCGGCTCCGTGCCGAAGTCGCTGCCGGGTCTGGAGATCGACGGCAACCGCATCATCTCCTCGGACCACGCGCTGACGCTGGACCGTGTCCCGCAGTCCGCGATCATCCTGGGCGGCGGCGTCATCGGCGTCGAGTTCGCCTCCGCGTGGAAGTCCTTCGGCACCGACGTCACCGTCATCGAGGGCCTCAAGCACCTCGTCCCGGTCGAGGACGAGAACAGCTCCAAGCTTCTTGAGCGCGCGTTCCGCAAGCGCGGCATCAAGTTCAACCTCGGCACGTTCTTCGAGAAGGCCGAGTACACGCAGGACGGCGTCCGCGTGACCCTCGCCGACGGCAAGACCTTCGACGCCGAGGTGCTCCTCGTCGCCATCGGCCGTGGCCCCGTCTCGGCCGGTCTCGGCTACGAGGAGCAGGGCGTCGCGATGGACCGCGGCTACGTCCTGGTCGACGAGTACATGCAGACCAACGTGCCGACCATCTCGGCCGTCGGTGACCTGGTCCCGACGCTCCAGCTCGCGCACGTCGGCTTCGCCGAGGGCATCCTGGTGGCGGAGCGGCTGGCCGGTCTGAACCCGGTGCCCGTCGACTACGACGGCGTGCCGCGCGTGACCTACTGCCACCCGGAGGTCGCCTCCGTCGGCATCACCGAGGCCAAGGCCAAGGAGATCTACGGTGCGGACAAGGTCGTCGCTCTGAAGTACAACCTGGCGGGCAACGGCAAGTCCAAGATCCTGAAGACCGCGGGCGAGATCAAGCTCGTCCAGGTCAAGGACGGTGCCGTGGTCGGCGTCCACATGGTCGGCGACCGGATGGGCGAGCAGGTCGGCGAGGCCCAGCTGATCTACAACTGGGAAGCGCTGCCCGCCGAGGTCGCCCAGCTCATCCACGCCCACCCGACGCAGAACGAGGCGCTCGGCGAGGCCCACCTGGCCCTCGCGGGCAAGCCGCTGCACTCGCACGACTGACCCTCGCTGCCGCCTGTCGCACCTGGGCGCGACGACCGACCACCACAGACTTCCGCACTGCGCGCCGCGCATTGCACATTCGTAAGGAGCAACAGAAACCATGGCGGTTTCCGTATCCCTTCCGGCGCTCGGTGAGAGCGTCACCGAGGGCACTGTCACCCGCTGGCTGAAGGCCGAGGGCGAGCGCGTCGAGGTCGACGAGCCGCTGCTCGAGGTGTCGACCGACAAGGTCGACACCGAGATCCCCTCGCCCGCCGCCGGCATCCTGGCCTCCATCAAGGTCGCCGAGGACGAGACGGTGGAGGTCGGCGCCGAGCTGGCCGTCATCGACGACGGCACCGGTGCGCCC